>JBFXBB010000271.1:0-4048 GCA_050183685.1 Amphiplicatus sp. | reverse complement strand
CCTCTTTCGCCGCCGGCGACATGTCATCGCGAATGAACGGTTCGATCGCCGATTTGAACGTGCCTACGCGGAAGACGTGACTCGTTACTTTCAGCTTGTCGAGCAGCGACTTCATATAGACGCCATAGGAGCCATAGCCATAGAGAAGCACCTGGCCGAAATCATTCATGTAAATTTCATCGGCATGAGACGCGAGGAAATATTGTTCCTGCTCGTAAGAGTCGCCGATGGCGATGACTTTCTTGCCGCCCGCGCGAAAGGCGTCGATCTCGTCGGCGATGTCATGAAGTTTTGACGCGCTCGATCCGTCAACGGCGAGCTGCGAGAGGTCGAGCACCAGCGCCGCGACGCGCGCGTCGTCCTTGGCCTTTCTGAGCGCGCGCAGGACAGAGCCGACTTCGATCTGACCGGGCGAGTTGACGCCGTATGCTTGCTCGATCACTTGCCCGAAGGGGTCATGATATTCGGCCTGCTCGACGAGGACGCCGTTTGGATTGAAGAGCAACGCCGAGCCTTTTTCTATGCTGGCGCTCGCCGCCGGCTTGCCGCCCGCCATGCCGTTCGACACGCTCACAAGGACGCCGACAAAGAGGATCAGGACGGCAAGGCCGATAAGGCCCTGCAATAAGAGCAAGAGCCCGATCAGAAGCTTGCCGAATCCCTTGATAAATCCCCAGACTGTAAAATTATGCTCATCGCCAGACACGGAGAACCCCTTCTAGAGTCGGTCCCGCTTCATCAAGCGGGCCGGCGGCGTCGGGTGCGAAGATGCCGGCCTTGGACATCCAGGCGCGAGACAAAGATATGCACCCCCCTCTTAACACGCCGATAAGGCCGAAATTCGGTCATTTGGCGCGTTCAAGGGCATGGTAAAGAGAAAGGAGGAGCGCCCGCAAGAGGCAAGGCGCGTGCGACAATGCGTTCGGAATGCTTGACGAGCGGTTGTAGACTCCGCCGATTCCCGTGCTAGTCAAAATTGCCGCGCAATCAGAAGCCCTTAGAGCGGAAGGCCCCTTCCCATGACCGACGCCGATCTCCTCCGCGAATTCGATGACGTCTCCGGCAAATTCGCCGCCGCGCGCGAGGGGCTTGAAGAGGTCATCTTCGGGCAGGAGGAGGTCCTCACCCTGACGCTTGCAACGCTCGCGGCGGGGGGCCACGGCCTTCTCGTCGGCGCGCCGGGACTCGCCAAGACCTTGCTCGTCACCTCGGTCGCCGAATTGATGGGGCTTTCAGCAAAGCGCGTGCAGTTCACGCCGGATTTGATGCCGGGCGACGTTCTCGGCTCGGAAGTGCTCGAAGAATCGGCGAGCGGAAGGCGCGACTTTCGTTTCATTCCCGGACCGATTTTTTGTCAGCTCCTGATGGCGGACGAGATCAACCGCGCCTCCCCGCGCACCCAGTCGGCGCTGTTGCAGGCGATGCAGGAGCTGCATGTCACCGTCGCCGGGGCCCGCCATGACCTGCCCTCGCCCTTTCACGTTCTCGCGACGCAAAACCCGATCGAGCAGGAAGGCACCTATCCCTTGCCGGAAGCCCAGCTCGACCGTTTCCTGTTGCAGATCGATGTCGATTATCCTGATGAGGGCGCCGAGCGCCGGATGCTCGCGGCCACGACGGGCGCCGAGACGAAGGCCGTGCGCGCCGCGATGACGGGCGACGATCTTAAGCGCGCGCAGGCGCTCGTTCGCCAAATGCCGATCGGCGCGCAGATCGTCGACATGATCCTCGCCCTCGTCAGAAGCGCGCGCCCGACGGCGGACGCCGATGAGCGCGTCAAATCCCTTGTCGCCTGGGGGCCCGGCCCGCGCGCCAGCCAGGCTTTTTCCTTGGCGGCGCGCGCGCTCGCGCTTGTCGACGGGCGCCATGCGCCATCCGTCGACGACATCAAGCGGCTCGCCAAGCCGGTGTTGCGTCACCGCATGGCGCTCAACTTCGCGGCGCGGGCCGAGGGCCTCGACATGGACGGCTTCATCGACGAACTGACGGCGAAAACATTTTAGCGCAGATGGCTGACCGCAACACCGCCGTCGAGATCAGGCGCGCCGCCGAGGAAATGGCGGCGCTGTTCCCGGCGCTGATGATCGAGGCCGACCGCGTTGCGCATACGGCGGCGGCGGGCCTGCATGGCCGGCGCCGCGCCGGGCCCGGCGAAACCTTCTGGCAGCATCGCGCCTATGGCTTCGGCGATCCCGTCGGGGCGATCGACTGGCGTCAGTCGGCGCGGGCGGCGGACAGGCTTTTTGTCCGCCAAAACGAATGGGAGGCCTCGGCGGCCGTCTGGATCTGGCGCGATCCGTCGCGCTCGCTCGACTATGCTTCGCGCGACGCGCCGACGAAACGCCGGCGCGCCGATGTCGTCGCGACGGCGCTCGCGATTTTGTTGTCGCAAGCCGGCGAACGCGTCGGCCTGATGGGGGCGCAAAGGCGGCCCTTTTACGGCCGCGCCGCGCCGTCGCTCTTTCTTCAAGCCCTGATGGCGCCCGCCGCCGATATCTCATCGCAGCCGCCCTCGGCGCGATTGAGCGCCGGCGCCCGCGTCGTTCTCATCAGCGATTTCTTCGTCGATCCGGAAACGATCCGCGCCGCGGTCCTTTCCTATGCGGGCGCGGGCGCGACCGGCGCGCTCCTGCAAATTGTCGATCCAGCGGAAGAGGACTTTCCCTTTTCAGGACGCATGCTGTTTCAGGACGCCGAGACGCGCGACCAGCGCCTTTTCGGCGAGGCGGGGGCGGCGCGGCGCGACTACCGCGCCTATTTCGCCGCCCATCGCGACGCGATGAAAGACGTCGCGCGCCGCTGCGGCTGGACGTTCATTTCCCATCGCACGGACCGGCCGGCGCAAAGCGCGCTCCTCGCGCTTTATGCGGCGCTCTCAGATCCCGGCAAGCTCAAATGACGGACCTTGGCGCGCTTTCTTTCGCCTCGCCGTGGATCCTCGCGGCGCTTCTCGCTCTGCCGGCGATCTGGCTGCTTTTGCGCGCGACCCCGCCCGCGCCTCGACGCATCGAATTCCCCGCCTTCTTTATACTCCGTAAGCTGACAAATAAGGAAGAAACGCCCGACCGCACGCCTTTATGGCTTCTGATCCTGCGTCTCGCGCTCGCCGCTTTTGTGATTATCGCGCTCGCCGGCCCCATCCTTAACGCGCCGAAGGCGGCGCTCGGCGCGGGGCCGCTCGTTTTCGTCATTGACGACAGTTGGGCGGCGGCGCCCGGCTGGCGCGACCGTCAGAACGCGCTCGCGGCCGGCGCGGAAGAAGCGGCGATCTCGGGCCGGCAACTTTTCCTCATAAGGACCGCCTCGCCGCCCGAGGCGGGCGCCCTCGAACCGATGACCGGCGAGGAAGCGCGCGGGATCGCCGATGCGATCCGCCCCGACCCTTGGCGCGCCGACCGCCGCGCGGCGGCGACGGCCTTGCCGGCGCTCGACGCGGCGCTCTCGCGCCTTTCCGGCGCCCCGGAAATCCGCTGGCTGAGCGATGGCGTTGCGGGCGAAGGCGACCAAGAATTCGCCGCCGAACTCGGCAAGCGCGGGCCCCTGACCGTCTTCGCCGACAGCCGGACGCCGCAGCTCATTCTTCGCGCCTTGCCGCAAACGGCCGACGGCCGCCTCTATCGCATTGAACGTCTGAACAGGGAGGCCGAGTGGACCGGCGCCGTCGTCGCCGCCTCCCGCGACGGCCGCGAACTCGCGCGGACGCCGGCGCGCCTCGCCGCCGGGGAGAAATCGGCCGACATCGCGATCGACCTTCCCCTCGCCTTGCGCAATGACATCGCCCTCGTCGTCATCGACAATGTCGCATCCGCGGGCGCCGTTCAACTCGCCGATGCGCGCGACCGGCGGGCGCTTGTCGGCCTCATCGCCGGCGTCGACACCGCCGCCGAAGCGCTGCTGACCGGCGGGCATTACGTAAAAAAGGCGCTCGAACCCTACGCCGCGTTTCTCACCGACAGGCTCGAAAATCTGTTGAAATCCGACGCCTCGGTCATCGTGCTCGACGATGTCGGGCGCCTGAGGCCGAGCGATGAAGAAGCCTTGCGCGCCT
>JBFXBB010000270.1:0-4070 GCA_050183685.1 Amphiplicatus sp. | reverse complement strand
ATGCCTCATTGCTATAAAGATTAGTTCGTAGGCGCGCCATCAATGGACCTCCCGTAGCGCCCTGTCGCTCGCAAAACTGGTCCCGACTCCAAAACAATGCTTATACACAAAGAAAAACCCGGCTCATATACGAAGCGCGGGGTTATGCTGTTGCCTGCTCAACGTGAGCTACCGAGTTCGATAAGTCTTCGGGAAATACCGACGGCGAGACCCCCGATTATTTTCCCTTGAGTGAGAAGAATGCAGCGCGGCGGAGCCCGTCTTGCTGCTTAAGGCCCGGCGCCAAAACACAATAGCGGCGCCGAAACCGGCCTACATCGCCGCTTTTTTGGCGCGACGTTTACGACGCTTCTTGGTCGCTTTTTTCGCCGGCGCCTTGGCCGCAGTCTTACGCTTCGCTGTTTTGCGCTTGGCCGTCTTGCGCTTCGCGGTTTTGCGTTTCGCCGTCTTACGCTTGGCGCCTCTGCGCTTCGTCGTCGTCTTCTTCGCTGCCGTTTTACGCTTGGCAGTTTTTCTCTTCTTCGTAGCTTTGCGTTTTACCGCCATTGGTCTACCTCCGAATCAACATTCGAAAGCGCAAACATAGATCAATTTGCTAAAAAAGTATTCAAATCGGCGCGCACGGAGCGTCCGTATCACCACTTTTTTTGATTTTTTTGCGCGAAAATCGCATTTTTTGATTCGAAATTCGATTTTCGGAAGCGCGTGAAGCGAATTTTCGAACTCAAAGTCGGCATTCAACGTCAAGTGATTCGTTTTTGAATCGCGCGCCTCGCAGCGACCTTACGCGCAACGGCGCGCGCTAAAATGGAATGTCGTCGTCGAGTTCGAAGGACTGCCCGCCGCCGGACTTGCCCGCGCTCCCGCCGCCGAAATCCGGCCCGCCGCCGCCGTCGCGGCGTCCGTCGAGCATCGTCAGCGCCGAATTGAAGCCTTGCAGCACGATTTCGGTGGTGTAGCGCTCCTGCCCGCTCTGATCGGTCCATTTGCGCGTCTGCAATTGGCCCTCGATGTAAACCTTCGAGCCCTTTTTCAGATATTGCTCGGCGACGCGCGTCAGGCCCTCGGAAAAGATAACGACGCGGTGCCATTCGGTGCGCTCGCGCCGCTCGCCCGTATTCTTGTCGCGCCAGTTCTCCGACGTCGCGATGCGTAAATTGACGATCGGGCGCCCGTCCTGAGTTTGCCGGACCTCCGGATCCGCGCCGAGATTGCCGATGAGAATGACTTTGTTGACGCTGCCGGCCATGCTGATCTCCCAGGTTAGGACGGGACCGTTCATCGCGCGGATCGCGCGCGCGCTCAATCAATCCTTGTCCTCAATATTTCGGACGCGACTGTCCGCGACTTCAATGTTCATATCTTGTTCCCGCTGTCAACGCCGCTATATAAGAGGGCTTTCTCAATTGCTTCCGCCCGTCCAACGCTTCGTGGAAATAAAATGAGTTTGAGATCGATCCGCGTCGCCGGCGCGCGCGAACACAATCTGAAGAACGTCACGCTCGAAATCCCGCGCGACAGGCTCGTCGTGATGACGGGGCTTTCAGGCTCGGGAAAATCCTCGCTCGCTTTCGACACGATCTACGCCGAAGGCCAGCGGCGCTATGTCGAATCGTTGTCGGCCTATGCCCGCCAGTTTCTCGAACTCATGCAAAAGCCCGATGTCGACCAGATCGAGGGCCTCAGTCCCGCGATCTCGATCGAGCAGAAAACGACGTCGCGCAATCCGCGCTCGACCGTCGGCACCGTCACCGAGATCTATGACTATATGCGCCTCTTATGGGCGCGGATCGGCGTTCCCTATTCGCCCGCGACCGGCTTGCCGATCGCCTCGCAGACCGTTTCGGAAATGGTCGACCGGCTGATGACGGAGCCGGAGGGATCGCGTTTCCACCTCCTCGCCCCGATGATCCGCGCGAGGAAGGGCGAATATCGCAAGGAATTCGCCGAGCTTCAGAAGAAGGGGTTCCAGCGCGTCAAGGTCGACGGCGTCTATTATGAGATCGCCGGCGTCCCGGCCCTCAATAAAAAAATCAAACACGATATCGACGTCGTCGTCGACCGGATCATCGTCAAGAAGGGGATCGAGCAGCGGCTTGCGGAATCGTTCGAGACCGCGCTCGCGCTCGCCGATGGCATCGCGATTGCAGAAAGCGCCGATGCGAAAAGCAACGACGCCCCCGCCCGCCTCATCTTCTCGGCGAAATTCGCCTGCCCGGTCTCCGGCTTCACGATCGACGAGATCGAGCCGCGTCTGTTTTCGTTCAACGCGCCCGCCGGCGCCTGCCCCGCCTGCGACGGGCTCGGCACGGAGATGGTGTTCGACGAGGATCTCGTCATCCCGGACAAGGACCTCGCCTTGAACAAGAACGCGATCGCGCCTTGGGCGAAGGGGCAGTCTCCTTATTATATGCAGACGCTCGACGCGCTCGCCCGCAAATACAAGTTCAAGACGACGGCGAAATGGTCGGCGCTCCCGCAAAAAGCGCGGGACATTATTCTTTACGGCGCCGGCGAGGACGAGGTGCGGTTCGTCTATCAGGACGGCGCGCGGAAATTCGAAACGACGAAGCCCTTCGAAGGCGTCATCCCCAATCTCGAACGGCGCTGGCGCGAGACGGACTCGGCCTGGGTGCGCGAGGAGCTTTCCCGCTTCCAGGCCGTGACGAATTGCGAGGCCTGCCAAGGCCAGCGCCTCAAGCCCGAAGCGCTCGCCGTGAAGATCGCCGGCAAGACCATCTCCGAGGCGACGGCGCTGTCGATCAAGGCGGCGGGCCGCTGGTTCGACGCGCTTGAGAAGGTTCTTTCCAAAAAGGAAATGGAGATCGCCGCGCGGGTGCTGAAAGAGATCCGCGAGCGGCTGAGCTTCCTCAACAATGTCGGGCTCGATTATCTGACGCTTGCGCGCGCGTCGGGAACGCTCTCCGGGGGAGAAAGCCAGCGCATCCGCCTCGCCTCGCAGATCGGCTCGGGCCTCACCGGCGTTCTCTATGTGCTCGACGAGCCCTCGATCGGCCTTCACCAGCGCGACAATGCGCGGCTTCTCGAAACGCTGATGCGGCTGCGCGATCTCGGCAATTCGGTGCTCGTCGTCGAGCATGACGAGGAGGCGATCCGCACCGCCGATCATATTGTCGATATCGGCCCCGGCGCCGGCGTTCATGGGGGAAGGATCGTCGCCGAAGGCGCGGTCGCGGATATCATCGGCGCGAAGGGCTCGCTCACCGGCGACTATCTCAGCGGTCGGCGCGACGTCCCGGTCCCCGCCGAACGCCGGGCCTTCGACAAAAAGCGGACGATCAGGATCGTCGGCGCGCGCGAGAACAATCTGCAAAATGTGACGGCGGAGATTCCGCTCGGCCTGCTCACCTGCGTCACCGGCGTTTCCGGCGGCGGCAAGTCGACCCTCGTCATTGAAACGCTCTACAAGGCGGCCGCAAGGCGGCTCTTCAATGCGAAGGAGGCGCCGGGGCTCCACGACCGCATCGAGGGTCTTGAGCATCTCGACAAGGTGATCGATATCGACCAGTCGCCGATCGGACGGACGCCGCGCTCGAACCCCGCGACCTATACGGGCGCCTTCACGCCGATCCGCGACTGGTTCGCGGGACTGCCGGAATCAAAGGCGCGCGGTTATCAGCCGGGGCGCTTTTCCTTCAACGTCAAGGGCGGGCGCTGCGAGGCCTGTCAGGGCGACGGCGTCATCAAGATCGAGATGCACTTTCTGCCGGACGTCTATGTCACCTGCGACATCTGCAAGGGCAAGCGCTACAACCGCGAGACGCTGGAGGTGAAATTCAAGGACAAGTCGATCGCCGACGTGCTCGACATGACGGTCGAGGAAGGCGCGGAGTTTTTCAAAGCGGTGCCGGTGATCCGCGACAAGCTCGAAACCCTCAACCGCGTGGGCCTCGGCTATATCCATATCGGCCAGCAGGCGACGACGCTGTCGGGCGGCGAAGCCCAGCGCGTGAAGCTTTCGAAGGAGCTTTCGAAACGCGCGACGGGGCGCACTTTATATATATTGGACGAGCCGACGACAGGCCTTCATTTCGAAGACGTCAGGAAGC
>JBFXBB010000269.1:0-4095 GCA_050183685.1 Amphiplicatus sp. | reverse complement strand
TCCAGATTTCGGCCTGATCGCTGCGGCGATGCTCCCGCCGGCGGACCGAGATCACTACAAAGGGGGCGTCCCGTGGGACGAACCGACACAAGAGGAGATCGACGGAGTCGCGGCGGTTTTCGACGAGGTCGCCGACGACGAGGTCGCCTCGAGCTCCGCCTATATCATGGCGAAGAAACTCAAGCGCGTTTTCCGCGGCCAAGCAGGACTCGGCCGCCTTTTCCGTTGGCTGTAGGCCGATGGACGGCGGCTCGGCGTATGCGGTCGGATGGTCGGAGGGCTGGGCTCCCGATCTCGAGCTCACGCTCGACGAATGGTCCGATCGTTACGTCGAGCTCACCGGCGAGAGCGCCGCGGAGCCGGGCCGATGGCGGACCGATCGGACGCCATACCTCCGCGGCATCATGCGGACGCTCTCGCCGAGCGACCCGACAAAGCGGATCGTCTTTAAGAAGGCATCGCAAGTCGGCGGGTCGCAATTCGGGATCAATTGGCTCGGCTACATCGTCCACATAACGCCGGGCCCGACGATGGGCGTCCTCCCGACGGTCGACCTCGCCGAGCGATTCTCGAAACAGCGGCTCGAGCCGATCGTCGCGCATTGCGAGCCGGTCCGCGAGCGGATCGCGCCGGCGAAATCGCGCGACTCCGGAAATACGATCCTCGTCAAACAGTTTCCCGGCGGCCTCCTCATCATCACCGGAGCCAACTCCGCGGCCGCGCTCCGATCCATGCCGGCGCGGTTCCTGTTCTGTGACGAGATCGACGCTTATCCGGAGGACGTCGAGGGCGAGGGCGATCCCGTCGCGCTGGCCGAGAAGCGGACGCAAACTTTCCGCCGGCGAAAAATCCTCCTCGTCTCGACGCCGACGGAGGCGGAGACCTCGAGGATCGAGCGCGAGTGGAAAAAGTCGGACCAACGCCGCTATTTCGTTCCCTGCCCGCATTGCGGCCATATGCAATGGCTCCGCTGGCGCGACGACAACGGCGCTTATCGCCTGATCTTCGATCCTAAGAACCCGCGCGACGTTCAATATCAATGCGAGTCGTGCGACGTCCTGATCGAGGAGCATCACAAAACCGAAATGCTCGCGCGCGGGGAGTGGCGAGCGACCGCGAAGGGCGACGGGATCACGGCCGGCTTTCATATCTCCGCGCTTTACTCGCCTCTCGGCTGGAAATCATGGGCGGAGATCGTCGCCGAATTTCTCGACGCCAAGTCGTCACCGGAGAAGCTCAAAACTTGGGTCAACACGGTTTTGGGCGAGGCCTGGGAATCGGCCTACTCGAAAAAGCTCGATCGCGAAACTCTAGCGGGGCGTTGCCTCATGTATGCAGAAGGGACCGCGCCGGCGGGCGCGCTCGTCGCCGTCGCCGGCGTCGACGTTCAGGACGACCGGCTCGCCGGCGTCGTGCGCACGTATGGCCGCAACGAGGAGTCGTGGCTCGTGCGGCATTTCGAGATTTTCGGCGATCCGCTCGCCGAGGGCGTATGGCTCGAGCTCGACGAGCTCCTCAAGCAACCTATCCCGCTCGAGGGCGGGGGCGAGCTCCGCGTCCGCGCCGCTTGCGTCGACTCCGGCGACGGCGACAAAACGCAAGCGGTCTATAACTACACGCGAGCGCGCAAAGCTCGGATGATCTATGCGATCAAAGGCTCGAGCAACTTCAACGCGCCGTCTCTCGGCAAGCCGTCGCCGCAGGACATAAACTTTAAGGGAAAGAAGATCGCGAAGGGCGTCGAGCTCTATCCCGTCGGCGTCTCGGCGATCAAGGGGATCATCTTCGGCCGCGTCGTCAACGCGGACCCGGAAAAGAACAAGGCGCAATTCCACTTTCACGACGGGACCGCCGATCAATATTTCGAGGAGCTCACGTCGGAAACCCAGGCGATCAAGTTCCGCAACGGTCATCCGGTCCGCTACTGGAAGAAAAAAGACAACGACCGAAACGAGGCGCTCGACGCCGAGGTCTACGCTTACGCAGCGCTGCTGATCTTCTTTCGCCACTACAAGCCGCCGCAGATTTTCGACCGGATCGAGGCGGCGATCGAGACCGCCAAGCGCGCGAGCTCCGGAGATCCCGATAGCGACTCCTCGAGCGCGCCGGAGGAGCCGCCGGCGGCTCCGAAACGGCCCGCCAAGAGACCGTTTGTCGGCGTCCCAAAGCGGGGAAAGTCTTTCGCGACGGGCTTTTAGGTCCGATTGCGTAATTTTCTGTTCCGGTATATGGGGGGATGCGACCTTTTTCGAGGCCGCGCCCTATGTATCCGACCCGTTTCAACGCTGGCGACACTGTCGTTTTTGACGTCGCCTCCCTCTCGCTTAACGGCGAAAACATTGGCTTCCCGGCCTGGACTCTCACCTATCGGCTCCGCGGCAACGGCCAAACGGCCGACATTGCCGGCGCGGGAGACGGCTCCGGCTGGACCGTAACAATCGCGGCCGCGACATCGGTCGCCTATACCGCCGGCGTTTATAGCTGGTCGGTCGACGTCTCCCACGGCGACGGTCGGCGCTTCACGATCGCCGGCGGGACCCTCGAGGTCCTCGCCAACTTTGCGACCGCAACCGGCGCTTTCGACGGCCGGACGCAATCGCAAAAGGACCTCGACGCGATCGACGCCGCGATCCGCGCGCGGCTCACGGGCGGCGCGATCTCCGAGTATACGATCGGCAATCGGAATCTCCGTTACGAGTCGATCGCCTCTCTCCGCCAACTGCGATCGGAGGTCGCTCTCCGCGTCGCCAATGAGCGCAACGCGGCGGCGATCGCCGACGGCCTCGCGAGCCGGAAACGGATCGGAGTCCGCTTTGTCAATTCTTGACCTACTCCCCTTCCGGAAGAAGCGGACCGAGCTCGTCAAGGTCGAGCCGCAGATCATCGCGCCGGCGAAACAACGTCGCGCCGGCGCGCGCGCGTATGGCGGCGCAATCGTCGATCGTCTCACAAGCGATTGGATCGCGCCGGGGACGTCGGCGGACTCCGAAATCTTCGGCTCGCTCCGAATCCTCCGCAATCGCTCGAGGGCGATCCTCCGCGACTATGATTTCGCGCGCGCCGGCGCTCGAGCTCTCGTCAATAACGTTGTCGGCCGCGGCGTCCGCTTGCAGATGCAAGTCAAGATGCTACGCGGCGAGGGCAAGCTCGCGACGGACATAAACGACGCGATCGAAACCGCGTTTTGGGATTGGGGCCGCGCCGGCAATTGCGACGTAACCGGCCGTCTCTCTTGGGCCGACGTTCAAGCTCTCGCGTTTCGTCGCATTTTCGAGGACGGCGAGATTCTCCTCCGGCGGATCAATACGGAGCGGTTCGGAGACTCCAGGTATCCTTTCGCGCTCGAGGTTATCGAGGCCGACATGCTCGCCGACGATCACAACGGCGAGTGGCAGGGCCGCGAAATCCGGATGGGCGTCGAGGTCGATCGCTGGGGCCGCCCGGCCGCCTATTGGCTGCACCCGCGGCACCCCGGCGACTATCAGTTTCGCGGCCGCGTCGATCAAACGCGCCTCGTCCGGATTCCGGCCGCGGAGATCAAGCATATTTTCGTTGTCGATCGGCCGGGCCAAACGCGCGGCGTCCCTTGGCTCGCGGCGACGATCAAGCGCGTCCGCAACACCCAAGGCTATGAGGAGGCCGAGGTCATCGCGGCGCGCGTGCAAGCCTGCAATATGGGATTCGTGATATCGCCGGAGGGCGATTACGCGGCCGACGACGAGAATCCCGAGGACGCGAATCTCCCAACCCTGAATATGGAGCCGGGAGTCCTCGAGCGGCTCGGCCCCGGCGAGGAGATCACGTTTAACAACCCGACGCGGCCCGCGGGCAATTACGAGCCTTTCATGCGATCGCAGGGCCGCGGCTTCGCGGCCGGGATCGGCGTCACTTACGAGGAGCTCTCCGGCGACTATAGCCAGAGCAATTACGCGAGCTCGCGCCTCGGCCGGAGCAACACCCAGGACGGGCATAGGGTCGTGCAATCGTGGCTCATCGGCCAATTGCACGAGGGGGTATTCGGGCAATGGCTCGTCGAGGCCGTCGCCGGGGGCGCTCGCGATCTCGCCGACTTTCGCGCCGCGCCGGCGCGCTATC
>JBFXBB010000268.1:0-4102 GCA_050183685.1 Amphiplicatus sp. | reverse complement strand
GGCGCGGCCGGCCGCGCCGCCTCGACATCTTCGATCGCCAAACCATCCTGATGCGGAAGATAAACGCCGAGCGCCTTTGCAAGCGCGTGGATCGTGAAGGGTTTTGTCACATAGTCGTCCATGCCGGCGCTTTTCCATTCGTCATAGACGCCGGCGACATGGGCGGTGAGCGCCAGGATCGGAATGCGCGGCGCGCCGGTCGCGCGCTCCCAATCGCGGATCGCGCGGGTCGCCTCGAAGCCGTCCATGACCGGCATCGAGCAATCCATGAGGATGAGGTCAAAACCGCCGGCCTTTATCGTCTCGACGGCGGACGCGCCGTCAGCGACGATCGTCGCTTCGGCGCCAAGCCGGGCAAGCGCCTCGCGCACGACCTCGCGATTGACGGCGCTGTCATCGGCCGCGAGCACGCGCGCGCCGACGAAAGAGGGAAGCGCGATCGTCTGGCCGCCCGAGACGCGAACCGCGTCCCGGCCGCGCAGCCGCCCTTCGAGAATGCGTTCGATCTGCGCCATCACGTCATAACGCGAGAGCGGCTTGATCAGGAGGTCCTCCGCGACGCCCGATTCAAGCAGGCGGTCGGGCGCGGCGTCGCCAAGCTCCGAAACGCAAATGCGCGCCGGCACCCATTGCTCCGGATTACCGTCGACCGCCTTGTGAAAGGCGTCGAGGAACTCCGGCGCGGCGAAGATGATATCCGCATACGCCATATAGGAAACGACGGCGCTCCCCTGACCGACAATCTGCGAGGAAACGCCCGCTTCTCCGAGATAGCGTTCAAGCATTTTCGGCGTCGCCGCGCCCGACACCGCGATGATCGCCTGCGTCGGCCTTCCGGCTTCCATGACGGACCGCGGCGGCTGAACGACCTTCGAGGGAAAGCTGAAATGGAAACGCGACCCCTTGCCCTCGACGCTTGCGACGCCGATCGAGCCGCCCATCGCCTCGACGAGCTTTCGGCAAATCGCAAGTCCAAGACCCGTGCCGCCGAATTTCCGGGTGGTCGTCTGGTCGGCCTGCGAAAAAGCGTCAAAGATCTGCGCTTGTTTTTCGGACGAAATGCCAACGCCGGTGTCGGAGACGGAAAATTCGATGACGCAGGACTGATCCGGCGCCCTGAGACGACGCGCCGAGACAACGACGTCGCCGCTCTCGGTGAATTTCAGCGCATTGTTGACGAGATTTGAAAGCACCTGGTTGAGGCGGACAGGATCGCCCTCGATCTGCTCGGGGACGCTCGGGCCGACATAAGCGGCTAGGTCGACGCCCTTCGACGAGGCGCGCTCCCAGAACAAGCCGACGACGTCGTTGATGATCTCCACCGGGCTGACCGGAATGCGCTCAAGCTCAAGCCGCCCCGCTTCGATCTTTGAAAGGTCGAGGATATCGTTGATGATCGCGATGAGGCTCTGGCCGGATTTGACGATGACGTCGGCATAGCGCTTCTGGCGGGGGGCAAGCTCCGAGCCGTTCAAGAGTTCGGCCATCACCATCATGCCGTTCATGGGCGTGCGGATCTCGTGGCTCATCGTCGCAAGAAATTCCGATTTCGCGACATTGGCTTTCTCGGCGAGTTCCTTGGCGCTTTCGAGCTCTCTCGTCCGGCGCTGGACGATCTTCTTAAGATTTCTCTGGTGAGCGACAAGGCGGGCGTCGCGCTCCTCAACCTGGTCGAGCATGTCATTGAAGGAGTCGGCGAGATCGCCGATCTCGTCATTGCTCTCGCGCGTCGCGCGCATTTGGAAATCGCCCGTCTCGCGCACGTCTTTCATCAGGCGCGACAAAGCGATGATGGGGCGCGTCACGGCGCGCTGCATCCGAAGCGCGATGAGGAGCCCGATTCCCGCCGCAAAAATCGCGGCGACGAGCGCGTCCCAGAGAAGACGCGCGATGCGCTCCGACAACGACGACGCATCGGCCTCGATCCACAGCCAGCCGACGCGTTCGCCGCCATCGATGATGGGAACCTGGACGACGGCGGATTTCGTCGCCAACATGCTGGCGGCGTGCGCGGTCGGCCGGCTCGCCCTGTCGAGTTCGACCGAATCTCGCGTCAAGGAAACAGACCCGCCAAGCTCAATGAAGGTCCCGCCGTCTTCGAGTTCCACGCGGACATGCTTGAAGGTCGGGATATGCGCGATGGCCCGCAAGGCCTCGACCGCCGCCGCCTTGTCGCCGGCCCTGACCGATCCTGCGATCGCCGAGGCGAAGACATTCGCCGAGGCGTCAAGTTCGGCGAATTTCGCCGCGCCATATTGCGCCGTCTCGCGCCAGACGGAGGAGGCCGTGACAATCCCGACCGCGCCGAATATGGCGACGGTGACGAGGGTCGTAAGACGGCTCCTCAGGGTTTCGTTTCGAAGCTTCAAGACGGCTATCCGCGACGGACGGAAATCGGCCGATCCTCGCGGAAACTAATTTCGAATTGCTTTCCTGAACGGCTTTGCAATGTCTTTTTAAGACAATAGCCCGATATTCGGGGCGGTGACACAGAATGAGAGCATCGACGCGCCGGACGCCGGCGCCGCTTCGTTGCACGCTGCGCGGATCTTGCTCGTCGACGACGACGCGATCATGCGCGAGCTTGCGGCGGCGAAGCTCGTTGAGGCGGGCTATGAGGTCGACGCCGCCGCGCATGGCCGCGAAGCCTTCGCGCGTCTTGTCGAAAACGGCGCAGACCTCGTCATTTCCGACCTCGACATGCCGGAGATGGACGGCTTCGAGCTCACCCGGAAAATCCGCGCATCCGCGCCCCATGCCGATATTCCCATCATCGTCATCACGGCGAGCGACCATGCCGACGCCGTCGACGCAGCCTTCGCCGCCGGCGCGACATCCTTCCTCGCAAAACCGATCAACTGGACGCTTTTCGGGCAGTCCGTCCTCTTTGTCCTCAGGGCCAGCAAAGACCAACGCGCATTAAAGGAGGCGCGCGACCAGGCCGAGGCCGGCGCGCGTTTCAAGGACAGCCTCATGTCCGTTATGAGCCATGAGCTAAGAACGCCGCTCAATGCGATCATTGGCTTCGGACAGCTTCTCGCCGAACAGTTCGAACGCGAGAACGATCATCTCCATAAGGAATATTCGGAATATATCGTTGACGGCGGCAAGCGGCTTTTGAACTCGGTGTCCGACATGCTGCTCGCCTCGGACGCCCGCTCAGGGCCGATCTCGATCAATGAAACAGATTGCACAGTCGGCGAGCTTGTCTTGCTCGGACGCGCTGCGGTCGAAAAGACGGCGGCTCTCGCCGACGCCGACATTCGCGTCGTGCTGGAGGACAAGGACCAAGAACTCTGTTGCGACCGGGCGCTCGTGTCGCGCGCGATTTCGAAGCTCCTCGACAATTCCCTGAAATTCTGTCCGCGGGGCGTCAGGATCATGATCGCCGCGACCCGCACAAAAACCGGCGGGCTCGCGATTGTCGTCGAGGATAACGGCCCGGGCGTGCCGCCCGAAAAGCTTGACAGTCTCGTGCAGCCTTTCTCCCTGTCCGACATGTCGCTGAAGCGCTCAAAAGAGGGGCTCGGCCTCGGCCTTCCGCTTGTCCATGCGATCGCCGCAGCGCATCGCATCCGCTTCCGGATCGAATCGAGGCCCGGCAAGGGCGCGCGCGCGCTTCTCCTCTTTCCTCCCGAGCGCGTCTTCTCTCAGGATCGCCGCGAACCCCGCGCGGCCGCCGGCGTTGCTTAACCATCTTTGTAAGCGGATATTTAAAATATTATCTATCGACTGGCGGTCTGATTCGCAGATTGCGAGAATCGCAAATGAACGGTCGATCCGTTGGCGGCGCGCGCGGCGGCAATGTCGCAATCGTCACGGCCATTCTTCTGCCCGTCGTGATGCTCGCCGCCGGCGGCGCGGTCGACTTTCAGCGCATCGGCCTCCAGCACGCAAAGCTTCAGGAATTTTCAGACATGCTGGCGCTGAGGGGGGCGCGCGAATTCCTGCTCGCGAACGCCAGGCCGTCCGAGATAGAGAGCATGATCCGCGCAATCTCGAAAAGCGGCCTTCCCGACGACCTCGCTATGGCGCCCCTCGACGTGAGCGTGAGGGCCGATGCGAAAGAACAGGCCGTAACAGTCACCCTGACGCAGCCGGC
>JBFXBB010000267.1:0-4123 GCA_050183685.1 Amphiplicatus sp. | reverse complement strand
GCACAGCTTGAGACGGGCGATCTGTCGATCGAGGACCGCGCGGCCTTTCGCGAGTGGATCAAGCGCAGCCCCCGCCATTATCGGGAAATCATCCGGCTTGCGCGCCTGTCGGGCGAGATCAATGTCATCTCGGAAATGGCGGGGCCGCTCAAGGCGGCGGCCGAAAGCCTCGCGCCGATCGCCAGACCGCAGGCGCGCCCGCTCCTCGCCAGCCGGCGGCGCGGCGCTGTCCTCGCCGGGTTGGCGCTGGCCCTCGTCGTCGGGACGGCGATCATCATGGGGCGCGCTTTCCTTTTCAACGGTCCCTATGTCATCGCCACCGCAATTGGCGGCTATGGCGAACGGATCCTGCCCGACGGCAGCGTCGTGAAGCTCAATACGGCGAGCCAAATCGAGGTCGATTATTCGCAGACCGAGCGCCGGGTGCGTTTGCTCAAGGGCGAGGCGTTTTTTGACGTCGCGCATAACGCCGATCATCCGTTTCTGGTCTATGCGGGCGACAAAATGGTTCGCGCGGTCGGAACGGCGTTCGCCGTGCGATGGACGGATGGCGATCTTTTTGTGACGGTCGCTGAAGGCCGCGTTGAATATGGTGTCGCGCGGTCTTCGCCAGACGGGGCCCGAGACGGGGGGGCTGCCTTAGCCAAGATCCAGTCCCCGGACGAGGGAACTGCCGCGCCGCTGGCGTTGGACGCCGGGCATGTCCTCACCGTGCAGAGCGGCGTCGGCGGGCGCGAGATCAAGGACCTGTCCGCGCAGGATTTGAACCGCCAATTGTCGTGGCGGTCGGGCGTTCTCGATTTCACCGACAAGCCGCTGATCGACGTCGTGCATGAAATGAGCCGCTACACGGAGCTCAAGATTGAAATCGCCGATCCGGCGTTGCGCGATCTGAAGCTCAGCGGCGTTTTCCGCACTGGCGAGACGAGCGAGCTGTTTGACGCTTTGACGCTGTCCTTCGATGTCGAAGTCGAGCAGGTGAACAAAAAACTCGTTCGACTGCGCCGCGTCGATCACTAGATCGTAAGGCGCGATTCGGAATCATACCTCATGATCTAGATTCTTGTTTCGAGTGGCGTTTTCACGAAAAACCGCTCACACTTTTTCGTATGTCGCCCAAAAAAGCGGACAAAATTATTTGAAATTGACTGGAGGTTTTTTGCGGCCGGCGGAACTACCCAATTAAGGCCGCCTCTTTAGCGTGCGATACTGGTGAAAAGGCCGTTGCATGGGGAGGGGGATAGAATGCTGTTGAGACAGGCGCGCCTTGCGCTTGTTCTCTTCGCGCTGGCGGTTGCGCTCCCTGTGAGGGCGTTGGCTGACGAAGTCTTTTCGCTGTCCATGCCGGCAATGCCGGTGGCTGAAGCGGCGAAAAGCCTTTCCTACCAGACGGGGCATTCGGTCCTCTTTCAAACCGACGACTTGGGCCCGATCCAGACAAACGCAGTTTTCGGACGCTTCACCCTTCGACGCGCGCTTGACGCGCTTCTCGAAGGCACAAGCCTCTCGGGCGGCCTGACGCAAAGCGGGGTGATTGTCATCTCGCAGGACAAAAGCGCGCAGGCGCAAGGCCGGGAGGACGCAATGACGACGGGTAAAATCAAGAAAACGCTATTAGCGAGCGTGGCGGCGTTTTTGTTTGGAACAGGCGCCCATGCGCAGGACGCGGGGTCGAATCAGGGCGATCAGGATTTCGCACAGCAATCACGCGCCCCCACGGATGAAATCGTGGTCACCGCGCAAAAGCGCGCGCAAAGGGCGAGCGATGTCGGTCTCACCATCACGGCCAAGACCGGCGAACAGTTGCAGGAGGCGGGCGTGACGGACGTCACCCTTCTTGCCTATGTCGTGCCCGGATTTTCGTCCGGCCAAACGGCCTTCGGCTATCCGATCTTCTCGCTGCGCGGCGTCAACTTCAACTCATCGCAATTATCCGCGCCGCCGACCGTCAGCACCTATGTCGATGAAGCGATCCTCCCTTATCCGGCGATGACCGGCGGGCTCCTTCTCGACATCGAGCGCGTAGAGGTGCTCAAAGGGCCTCAGGGCACGCTTTTCGGCCAGAACGCGACGGGCGGTTCGATCAACATCATCGCCGCCAAGCCTACGCCGACGCTGAAGGCCGGATTTAGAACGGAGGTCAATCAATTTGGCGAAACTCGGCTCGAAGGCTATGTCAGCGGCCCGGTCAGCGACACGCTGAACGCCCGTCTTGCGGCCAGCACCGCCCAGTTCGGCGCCTGGCAGCAGTCCTATCATATAGGAAAGCCGGAAAACGGCGCTCAGAACAAGGCGGCGGTGCGGCTGCTGCTCGACTGGCGCCCGGCCGATCGGCTTAAGATCAGCCTCAACCTCAATGGCAATTATGATCATGGTGAGGCGCTGATGCCGCAACTCGCCAAAGTCATTCCCCCCGCCGTGCCGGGCGTGTTGGGTTATCCGTTCCCTGATGATGCGCGCGACACCGACATTGATCCGGGCTATGACACGCATAAAGACACGCGCACCTATCAGGCGGTCGGCCGCATCGACTATGAAATTACCGACAATCTCACCTTCACCTCGTTAACCGATTACGCCAACACGCATATCTTTACGCCGCTCAACCAGGAGGGCACGGGAATTGTTGCTCTGCAGGGAAGCGGTCACGGCGAAATCGACGCCTTCAACCAGGAAATTCGTCTGACCGGCAAAGCGCCGTCGCTGGGCGTCAATTACATCATCGGGGCGAACTATACGCATGATAAGATCGACGACAATTTTGTTTCGTTCAATATCTTATATTCCTCCACGCCGCCGAACACTCTTCTCGAACCGAGCTGGAATGTGATCAGCAAATCTGCGGGCGTATTCGGCAATCTCGACTATGAGATCGTAGAGGGCGTCACGCTGACGGGCGGCCTGCGCTATACGGACACCGAGCAGTCGAATGTCGGCTGCACTTATTTCAACGGCGTTTGCGCGACGGGGGCCGATCTCAGCGGCGAACAGAAACAGGACAATCTGTCGTGGCGCGCCGGCGTCAACTTCAAGCCGAGCGAGGACGCGCTCATTTATGGCCTCGTCAGCCGCGGCTACAAGGCGGGCCTCATCCCCGCGGTCTTCGCTTTCGCTCCGGCCCAGCTCGCTCCGGTAAGCCAGGAAAAGCTGACATCCTACGAAATCGGCGCCAAGCTGAACATGCTCGGTCGACGCCTTCAGTTCAACGTTAGCGGCTTCTATTATGACTATATCGACAAGCAGTTTTTGACATATACGACCGTGCCGTTGATCGGGCCGGTCAACGCCATCGTCAACATCCCGGAGTCGGATGTGAAGGGCTTCGACGTTGAGCTGACCGCGCGCCCGGTTGACGGCCTGACGTTGAACGCGGCGCTCACCTATGTGCAAACAAAGGTCGGCGCGTACACAGGCATTGGCGCCGCCGGCAATCCGATTGATTTCAGCGGCAAGGAATTCAACTTCGCGCCGCCGGTCTCGGCGACCGTCAACGCGGAATATCGCGCGCCGGTCTCAGACGGCCTGACCGCGGTTTTCGGCGCCAACATGCTCTATAATTCGCGGACTTTCGCAGATCTCGGCGAAAACCCCGACACGCGGCTGCCGGAATATGCGACGGTCGATCTGCGCGCGGGCGTCGAGTCCGATGCGGGCTGGCGGCTCGGCGTCTTCGTCCGCAATGTGGCCGACAAATATTATTGGACGACCGTTTTTAACGGCGGCGATACGCTGGTGAAGATGGCGGCGCCGCCGCGGACCTTCGGCATTATGGCGGGAGCGCAATTCTGATGCCAACCAGCATTGGTTCTCTGTCTGGGGCAGCAAATTCTGGCGAAGGGCCCGCGCAGTGCCGGGGACGTATTTTGATTGGAGCACAACCGGCCCGACCTCGCCTCAGGGCCGGGCTCGCCAATAGGCGAGCATGTCTTTCAATGTCGTTTCGAACGCGATTTCAGGGCTCCAGCCGAGAATCGCCTTCGCCCGCCTGTTGTCGCCGCTCGCGACCTTGATATCGTTTGGCCGAAGCTTGT
Source organism: Amphiplicatus sp. (assembly GCA_050183685.1). GTDB lineage: Bacteria > Pseudomonadota > Alphaproteobacteria > Caulobacterales > Parvularculaceae > Amphiplicatus. Next base: position 92 of record JBFXBB010000267.1, on the reverse strand, counting down.
GCGGGTCGATGACGACCTCGATATCGCCGCCCGCTTCACCAATGAGATGATCGAGAATGTCCCCGATCCGGCGCGCCCGCCCTGAACTGAGA
>JBFXBB010000266.1:0-4124 GCA_050183685.1 Amphiplicatus sp. | reverse complement strand
TCATGGCCGGCGGATGTGCGCTTAATGAATTCGATCAGATCTTCGTCCGTCTTGCCGTCAGCCCCTTGCCATTGGTGCGTCTCATCCTCGTGCACCGAGGAGTATGGGATTACTAGTACCTGCTTCAGGCATAGTTCTTTTAGGCGTTCGGATGAATTGACGAATCGTCCATCCCTTTCATGAAAAGCATGACTGAAGAAGTTCTGATCGAGATAGAGAACTTTCTTTCGAATCGCCGGAAGCGGTAGCTCCGTGTTGTATGGGCACCTCAAACAACCCCGACTAACGTAATCGGCGTGCACTGAAATGTTGCCGAAAGAGAGCTTTCCTCCGCAGCTTGGGCAATCACCGATGATGCGTGTGACGAGTGGCATAGAGGAAATCTAACTGGAGTCACCTTCGGCGCCTACAAATGACTGTCATGACTCGAGCAGCCTATGGGCACAATCGGCGAGACGCTTTTTTAGACGTTGAAAGACTGTCTAATCGGCAGTAAATTTCAAGATTGCACGTTGTTCCCCCCAGTTTGCGGGGAGCGATGGAACCCGCTTAAGCGCTTCGGCGGTGATGTCAGGCGCACAGCCCTGAAGCAACGCCTCGACAATATCCGGCGCGAGGAAGGCGAGGCGGAGGGTGCGATGGGCGGTGGTTGCGTCGCCGCCAGCGGCCTCGACAATCGATTGCAGTTCATGGTCCGGATTTTCGAACCAATGCGTTTTCCATCGGTGCGCTCGGGCGAGAAGGGCGACGACGGAAGGATCAGGCGTCTTGGTGATTTCGCAAGTCCCGAGGATGAGACGTGTTTCCTGCCTGCGGTTCTCGAGCCGTATTGGCTCCCGAATCGTGAATTCCTGTTTAAGTGAGCGATCCGCATCGGCGTCTTTGAAAAGGTTATTGATATTGAGTGCGAGCGAGAGGTTCTCGCCGTCGAATGCGACTGCCTTGATAGATGGCCGCCACGTCTCGACAGCGTGATGAGAATGCGCCAAAGCATCGCCGGCGTTCAACGCCACCAGCGCCTGGCGCACGCGCGCGCCTGCGGCCGCTGGAGCGCCGGGCTTCAGAACGTCGTTCGCGGCGGCCTCGGGCGCGGTGAGCCAAGCGCGAAATGACTGTGCGACAGCCCCTTCGACGTCTTCCGCCTTGAGGCGAATGCGTTTCGCGGCGTCGTGCTCCTTCTTGGCCGTCACATAATAACGGTAGCGTCGCCCGGCTTTCGAGGCGTGATCTGGCGTCAGTCGTTCGCCCTTCCATGTGAGGACGCCGGCGAGCGGGCTCGTCCTCGACTTGACGGGCCCCGTCCATTGCGTGCGGGACCGACGCTTCTCCTGGACAGCATCCCATAGAGCGCGATCGACGATGGCTTGATGTTCCCCCGGATAAGTGTCCTTGCCCCCGCGAATGAGCCCTGCGTAAATCGGGTTGCCGAGGATATGATAGAGCGGCCCGCGGGAGAGCGGCTTGCCGCCTTTGCCGTTGGCGCGCGGCTTCGTCGTCCAGCCGTTTTGCTTGCCTGTCCGGATGATCGTCCGAACGCAGCCGGTTCCCAGATAGAGCGCGTAGATCTTGCGGACGATCCCGGCTTCGGCCTCGTTGACGACGAGCTTTTTGTCGACATTGTCATAGCCGAGCGGTGGATTGCCGCCGGTCCATAAGCCTTTCCTGCGCGAGGCGGCGATCTTGTCGCGGATGCGTTCGGCCGTAACCTCGCGCTCGAACTGGGCGAAGGAGAGGAGGACATTCAAGGTCAGCCTGCCCATAGAGTTCGACGTATTGAATGCTTGCGTGACCGAGACAAAGGAGAGGTCCTTCGCATCGAAGCGCTCGACGAGCTTTGCGAAGTCCGCCAGCGAACGAGTCAGCCGATCGACCTTATAGACCACGACGATGTCGACGCGCCCAGCATCGATCTCGGCGAGGAGAGCCTGCAGGGCAGGGCGGTCCATAGTGCCGCCCGACAGGCCGCCATCGTCGAAGCGCGTCTTTACGAGCCGCCAGCCTTCGTGTTTTTGCGAGGCGATATAGTTCTCGCAGGCCTCGCGCTGCGCGTCGAGGGAGTTGAAGGTCTGGTCGAGGCCTTCCTCCGTCGACTTCCTCGTATAAATGGCGCAGCGTTTGATCATGAAACGCGCGGCGACCTCAGCCCGAAGAAACGAGGCCCGTTCCACTTCGCGCCGGTGATCGCCTCGGCCGCGGCCGACAGCGATGGATAGCGCGCGCCATCGAGATAGCAGCCGTCGTCTGCGACGTAGATCTCATAGGTGCGCCCGCGCCATTCGCGGACCAGCCGCCCGCCGGGCTTGAGGGAACGAATGGGGCGCTTCGCGCTTTCTTTAGAGCTAGCCGGAGCACGGTTCGCGATCTTCGTTTCGGAAGCCGGCTTACCGCCAAGCCGCCCCATCAATCGATCGGTCCTGACGCCAAAGGCCTTGCGCTGCATCTCATAGGCGACGGCGAGAATGAGGAGTTTGCGGCCGATCCGCTTCGGCGGCGGATCGCCCGCGAGATCGGCATAGCGCGCTTTGAGATCGGTAAAGGATAGATCGTTGAGCGCGGCGATCTCGGCTTCGAGCCTATCGATGTCGACGGGCCGGGTCATGACGCGGCCTTGATGAAGTAGCGGCGAGGCGCGCCTTCGCCATTCTCAGCTGCGAGAGGAAGGGCAAGCTTCTTCTTCACCGTTCCCGAAAGGAAGCCGCGCACCGAATGGCTTTGCCAACCGGTCGCATCGGCCATCTCCGCGACGCTTGCCCCGCCTTTGCGGCGGAGCAGGTTGAGGATGATGTCGGTCTTGGTCGCGGCAGCACTTTCGTCGAGTTTAGTTGTGGCTTTGACGCCTTTCGGGTTCGCTGATGTGGTTCGGTTGCGGGGTTTGTCCGTTGCGGCCCCCTTTCGGGACCTCGCCGCGGGCGTTGGCTGTTGTTTGGTCGATCGGGATTTCACAGGCATTACGCGCCTCCTTGCTGTTGCACCGCGACAAGCCCGGGCGCAGAAGCGCGGTCGGGCTCATGGCGGCGCGGGGAGGGCCGCGGCAAGGGACAGCAACGCTCTTCTGGGCTGCTAAGTCCAGCGGAATCTTCTCCATACGGAATTTTCTTTCGACTTGACTTCGCCGCGCCGCCGAGCGGTCGTCGGCCTATGAGGAAGTCTCTCGATCAGCTCGATTTCGAACGGCGGCGCGTCGAGGCGCTGCTCGCGCAGGGCGATCTCGACGATGCCGCGCATGACCGGTTGGTCGAGGCGCTCGGTGATATCGACCTTGCGATAGCGGCGAGTCCCGCGGGGAACGTCGACGATCTCAGAATCAAAATCGAGCGTCTCGTCGCGCTCATTCACCCCATGAAGGGGCCGATCGTCGAAGATTGCCTCGAACATGTCCTGCTCGCCGCCATTCTGCGCGATGCGCGCGCTTTGACGGCGAGCGAGTCCGCAGCCTGAGGTCCTGTTCGCAGGCAGAGGCGGGAATCACGGCGTCTCGAGGCCGCGTGACGATGCGACGCGTTGTCTGTCGATGTGGAGCCGCGCGCCGCAGCCCGTTCGTTACGAATAGTCGTAGGGGAAGTGCGGCGCGGGATCCATGTCGATGATCTCGGGCGGGCGCGTTGCGACCAGAAACGGCCGGCGGCCTCGCCGCGCCGCCCAATTGAGGAGCTGCGAGAAGGCGTCGACCTGGTCGTCATTGCGCGCATTCGGGAAAGCGAGGATCTCTTCGAGAAAGGCCGAAAGCCACGGCGCTTCCTTCGGCAGGAAGACGCTCCCCTGTTCGATGGCCGCGGAGGAGGCTTCCATCCGCACCTCTTTGTCGCCCTGCGGCTTGACGCCGATCGGCCGCGGGCAGCCCCGCGGCGCCTCGTTCCGGAGCATTTGCAGCATTTGCAGGCCCGGCCCCGCATCCTCGATGAGGAGCGTGTGCGCCTTCCAGCGCTGCGCATGCTCGACGATCTTGCGCTTGAGCTCGGGGAACTCCCGCCGGCCGCGCCAGACGTCGACGATATAATAGAGCTGCTTGTGGACGACCGCGGTGACGCAGACAGAATAATCGTTCCGCTCGCCGATGGCGCTCGCAAGATCCCAGCTCTGGACGATACGCGCGCCCTGCCCTTCAGGCGCCGCCTCGAAAGTCT
>JBFXBB010000265.1:0-4133 GCA_050183685.1 Amphiplicatus sp. | reverse complement strand
TCGCGCGGTCGCTTTCGCGGATGAAATAATCGAGATGATCGCGCGCCAACGCCGCTTTGGCGCCCGCCTCGCGGGTCAGGAACATCGCTTCTCCCTTCGCGGTCCTGTCGGTCGGCGGCAGGAAAGCGAAAGTCAGAAAATATTGGCTCTCGAAATGCGCCCCGGCGCTTTCGAACTGGGCGCGGCGTTCCTCGTCGATGAGGAGGGCTGCGCCATCGAGCGCCCCTGAGCCCGGATAGTCCGCGGCGGGGAGACGCGCCGCTTCGAAAAACAGCGCCCAGCCGGACGAGAAGCGCTTCAAAACATTGTTGATGCGCGCCGTAAAGCTCACGAGTTCTTCCGGACTGGCGCTCATCTGATCCGGCCCGCGATAGCGGATGGTGCGCTGGAAGCTGCCGTCCTTGTTGAGGACAATTCCGGGCGCAACGAGGGCCGCCCACGGCAGATAATCCGCGAAGCGTTTCGGGCGCTGCTGATATTCGCGGAGGTTCAGCATGAGAGATACGCCTTGTGTTTGAGATGCCGAACGCCGACACGGGCGAATTTCGGGTCCTTCTTCGCGGCATAGACGGCGACCGCATGGCCGATGACGAAGAGAAGAATGCCGGCGATCCACATCTGGAGGCCGAGGCCGACCGCCGCAGCGATGGTGCCGTTCAATATCGCGATGCCGCGCGGCGCGCCGGCCATCAGCATCGGCTCGGTGAGGCTGCGGTGAATCGGAATTTGATAACCGTCGATCATGTCACCCTCTCAAACCAGCGCGCCGCCGCCGAAGGAAAAGAAGGCGAGAAAGAACGAGGTCGCGGCGAAGGCGATCGACAGACCGAAGACGATCTGGATCAGTTTCCGGAAGCCGCCTGAACTGTCGCCAAAGGCGAGCGTCAGGCCCGTGATGATAATGATGATGACCGCGACGATGCGCGCGACGGGGCCCTCGATCGACGCCAGGATCGAGGTCAGCGGCGCCTCCCAGGGCATGCCGGAGCCGGCGGCGTAGGCTGGCGCGGAAAGGAGGACATATCCCGCCGCGACAAGCCCCAGCAGGATCAGCTGGCGGCGTATAGTCAAGAGACTCATGGCATGGTTCCTTCCGTGACGATTGAGAGTTCATGGGGACGCGCCTTGACGAGCCGGTAGCCGCCGCTGGCGTCGAGGCCGTCGACGCGGAGAATTTCCTCAACGCGGCGACCGTGAGCATTTCGGCGGATGAAGACGACGAGATCGATCGCGTCGGCGATCAGCTGATGCGGAACCTGATTGGTGCGTTCGCCAATCAATTGTTCGAGGCGGGTGAGCGCCGACGCCGCGGAATTCGCATGGACGGTGGCGATGCCGCCGGGGTGCCCGGTGTTCCAGGCCTTGAGGAGATCGAGCGCTTCGCCGCCCCTCACCTCGCCGACGATGATGCGATCGGGCCTGAGCCGCATGGTCGAGCGCACGAGGGTTTCAAGGGTGACGTTGGTCGAGGTGCGCAGCGCTACGAGATCGGACGCGTCGCAGCAAAGCTCGCGCGTGTCTTCGAGGATGACGATCCGGTCGCCGGTTGAGGCAATTTCAGCGAGGAGCGCGTTCGCCAAGGTGGTCTTCCCCGACGAGGCGCCGCCGGCGATCACAATGTTCTGGCGCTTTTGGCACGCGGATTTTAGGGTCAGCGCATCGGCGCCGGTCATGACCCCCGCTTCGACATAATCGTCGAGCGCAATGACGCGACCTGCCGCTTTGCGGATCGCGAAAGCCGGCGCAACCGCGACCGGCGGCAAGACGCCCTCAAAGCGTTCACCTGATCCTGGAAGCTCCGCCGAAACGATCGGATGCGCCTTGTCGCAATCGAAGCCGATATGGCTGGCGACGAGACGGATGATCCGTTCGACGTCGGCGGCGCGGAACGACGTCTCTTCGCGGACGCGACCGGTTTGATGCCGTTCGACCCAGAGCGCGCCATCCGGATTGACCATGATCTCGATCACGGTCTCGTCTTCGAGAGCGGCGCATATCACCGCCCCGAACGCGGTTTTGAGCATCGCGGCGCGGCGAAGGGCGGTCTCGGAGAATTCGGAGAGAGCGCTCACGCTGCTTCCTCCTTTGTGTCGGAGGATTTCGAGCGCCCCCGATCGAGGCGCACAGGATCGACGCGTTCAAGATCAATTCGTTCAAGATCGATTTGCGCGAGAAGCGCGTCGGTATAGCGCTCCTTGCCCGTCAGCCTTGCGCCGACCTGGCCGATAAAGTGCTCGAAGCGCTTCTTGCCGACAGCTTCGGCGCCGGCGCGCGCCGACTCAGGCAAAGGCGGCGTGATGCAGAGATAATAAAGAACGAAGAGCGCCAGGGTTTCGGTTTGAGCGATCCCTTCATCCGCCATCCGCTCCATCGCGCGCGTCATACGGTCGAGGCGCTGCGCGATTTTATTGAGCGTCCGCTCATCCGCCTTGCGGTCAAGCAACTCCTTGATCGCCGCATCGACGACCGACGCCTTGCTGGCGGCGCCGTCCCGGACCGCGCGCCGCAGCAGCGCGTCGGCTTCCGGTGTCACATGGATGTTGATGCGGGGCTTGGCCATCGGTCAGATCCCCGGCAACAGGCTTTGCGGACTACGGTCCATGATTGCGGCGCGCCGCGTCGCTTCGTGCGTCAGCGCTTTCAGACGCTGCGCGACCAAAATGTCTTCTGACGGTTCTTCGGCTTCGCGCTCGGGCTCGACGGCTTGCGGCGCGCGCGTCGGCGCGGGATCGAGACTTGGGGCTTGCGCCGGGCCGCCTTCGTCCTCCGAGGCTGGCGGTTTCACAAGGTCGAACCAGGGCTGATTGAGGCGCTTGTCGGGCTCGGCGGCGATGCCTGACCAGTCATCGGCCCGTGCCGGCGGCGCGTCGGGATAAACGCCGTTTTGTGCAGCGGTCGACGCCGCCGGCAGGCGCCGCGCCGAAAAATTGGCGTCCGCATAATATTTGAGTTTCTTCGCGCGGATCGGGGCGACGCCGGAGACGAGCGCAATCGCCTCATCGCCGGGAAGTTGCATCACTTCGCCGGGCGTCAATAGAGGCCGCGCCGTCTCCTGACGCGAGACCATCACATGTGCGAGCCAGGGCGCGAGGCGATGGCCGGCATAGTTCCGCTGCGAACGCAGCTCCGTCGCGGTGCCGAGCGCATCCGATATCCGCTTCGCCGTCCGTTCGTCATTCGCGGCGAAGGCGACGCGCACATGGCAATTGTCGAGGATCGAATTGTTCTGGCCGTAGGCCTTTTCGATCTGGTTCAAAGACTGGGCGATAAGATAGGCTCTGACGCCGTAGCCTGCCATGAAGGCGAGCGCCGATTCAAAGAAGTCGAGCCGCCCGAGCGCCGGGAACTCGTCGAGCATCATCAGCAATTTGCGGCGCTTCGGCTGGGCGGCGCTGTCCAGGTCTTCCGTCAGCCGGCGGCCGATCTGGTTGAGGATCAACCGCACCAGCGGCTTCGTCCGCGAAATGTCCGACGGCGGCACCACGAGATAGAGCGAGGCCGGATGATCCGACGACACGAGATCGGCGATCCGCCAATCACAGGCGCTGGTGACATGGGCGATCGTCGGATCGCGATAGAGCCCCAGAAAACTCATCGCAGTCGAGAGGACGCCCGAGCGCTCATTGTCGGATTTGTTCAAAAGTTCGCGCGCGGCTTGCGCGACCACGGGATGAGCTATTGGGGCGTCCTTCGTCCCCAGATGATTCGTGCTCATCATGACGGAAAGGGTTCGCTCGAACGTCCGCGAGGGGTCGGACAGGAACGAAGCGACCCGCGCCAGCGTCTTCTCCTTCTCGGCGTAGAGAATATGGAGAATGACGCCGACGAGGAGCGCGTGGCCGGTCTTTTCCCAATGCGAACGGCGTTCGAGCGAGCCTTCGGGATCGACCAGAATATCGGCGATGTTCTGGACATCGCGGACTTCCCTTTGGCCCTTGCGGACTTCGAGCAGCGGATTGTAGCGCGCCGAAGCGGGATTGGTCGGATCGAACAGGAGGCAATGTGAGAATCGCGACCGCCAGCCGGAGGTCAGCATCCAGTTCTCGCCCTTGATGTCGTGAATGACGGCGCTGCCGGTCCAGGAAAGCAGCGTCGGCACGACGAGCCCGACGCCTTTGCCCGAGCGCGTCGGC
>JBFXBB010000264.1:0-4166 GCA_050183685.1 Amphiplicatus sp. | reverse complement strand
CTCCACCAATCTTCGAGCTTGCCGTCGCCGTTCGACTTGCGGCCCTGATCGTCGAAGCCATGACTGATTTCATGGCCGATGACGGCGCCAATGCCGCCATAATTGACGGCCGCGTCGGCGTTCGGATCGAAGAACGGCGCCTGCAAGATGGCCGCCGGAAAAACGATCTCATTGCGCGGCGGGGAATAATAGGCGTTCACGGTCTGCGGGGTCATGCCCCATTCTGTCTTGTCGATCGGCTGGCCGAGCTTTGCGGCCTCGTAGCGCCATTCAAATTCCCGGGCGCGTTTGGCGTTGCCATAGGCGTCGCCGCGGACGACGATAAGATCTGAATAATCGCGCCATTTGTCCGGATAGCCGATTTTGGCGAGAAATTTATCGAGTTTTTTATGGGCTTGCGCTTTCGTCGCCTCGCTCATCCAGGCGAGCATATCGAGCCGTTCACTAAGCGCTGCGCTGAGATTGGCGACGAGCGCCTCCATTTGCGATTTTGAGCTCGGCGGGAAATAACGCTCGACATAGATTTTTCCGACCGCTTCGCCGATTGCGTCATTGACCGCGGCGACCGCGCGCTTCCAGCGTTCGCGTTGCTTCGGGACGCCTTGCAGCGTCGCGCCGTAAAACGCGAAATGCGCGTCATCGACTTCGGCGGGCAGAACATCTGCATAAGAATTGATGAGATGGAATTTCAGATAGTCGCGCCACACGTCAACGGGCGTTTCGGCGAAGATCTTCGCGAGCTTCTGAATGGCGTCATATTCGCGCACGACGAATTCGCGTTCGCCGCCAATGCCGGCTTCGTCGAACATAGCCTCCCAGGGCGCCTCGGGCGCGAAGGCCTTGAGTTCTTCGAGGGTCTTCAAATTATAAGCGAGGTCGCGTTCGCGGCGCTTTTCCGGAGTCCAATGCGCGAGCGCGATCTGATATTCAACGTCATAGATCGCCGCGGCTTTGGATGCGGCGTCCTCGACGCCGGCGAGGGCGAGGATCTCGGCAACGTAATCTTTGTACTTTGCCTGTTTGTCAGCGAATTTCTGTTCAAGATAATAGGTGCGATTGGGCATGCCGAGGCCCGCCTGCGTGATATGCGTGATGTAGCGGTCGGGTTGTTTCGAATCGATATCGACAAAGGCGGCGAACGGCGCATTGGCGCCGATGTCGGGCCGCGCCATCGCGCGCGCGACATCCTCATGACTCGCCAGAGCGTCGATGAAGGCGAGATCGGGCGCGATCGTTTCAAGGCCCTTCGCATTGATCGCGTCTACATCATTGAAGCTCGCGAAATAATCGCCGATCTTGCGCTCGCTCGTTCCGTCCGCGCTCGCGCCTGACGCCGCGTCCTCGATGATCTTGTTGATACGCTCTTCCGAGCGCTCGAACAGCACGGTGAAGGCGCCATAGGATGAAAAATCGTCGGGGATCTTGAAGCTGTCGAGCCAGCCTGCATTGACATAGCGGTAAAAATCATCGCCGGGTTTCGCCGACGCGCTGATATAGACGGTCTCGACGCCCCAGTCGCCAAATTCGGGTCTTTCGGCTTGGCTCGCCGCGCCGATCGACCGATCGTCTTGCGTCTTCTTCTCGGCGTTCTCTCCGCCGCAAGCGGCAAGGACGAGCGCCACGGCGCCGGCGAGCAAGAATAGTTTCACGTCCGTACTCCGTTTGTGCCCATTTTTGCGACGGAGGTTCTTATGAAACGCTCCAAGCCGCAAGCCGCGTTCGCCAGGCGAGGCCGATGCGGCGAAGGGGGCCGGATTCGCGACAAAAGGAAATCGCCTCTTTGCTTGTGGCGCCGCGGCGAATGGGTCATTCTCGCGGTCCGGAGCGATAAGCGACCGGAGGGGCAATGGATCTCAAGACCGTCATCCGCACCATTCCTGACCATCCAAAACCGGGAATCCTCTTCCGAGACATCACGACCCTCTTGACGGATGCGCGGGGGTTTCGGCGCGCGGTCGACGAGCTCGTCCAGCCCCTCGCTGGCGCAAAGATCGACAAGGTCGCCGGCATCGAGGCGCGGGGCTTCATTCTCGGCGGCGCGATCGCGCATCAGCTTTCGGTCGGCTTCGTTCCGATCAGGAAAAAGGGCAAGCTGCCTTTTAAGACGATCGCCGAGTCTTATGAACTCGAATATGGCGTCGACGAGGTCGAGATCCATGTGGATGCGATTGCCGATGGCGACCGGGTGCTGCTGGTCGACGATCTCATTGCGACGGGCGGCACGGCGATGGCGGGAATCCGCCTGATCGAGCGCGCCGGCGGCGTGGTCGTGCTTTGCTCTTTCATCATCGACCTTCCTGATCTTGGCGGCAGCGGCAGGCTGCGCGCCATAGGCAAGAAAGTGCAGACGCTCGTCGCTTATGAAGGGCATTGAGATGGCGACGCTCATCCTTGGACTGATCGTCTTCTTTGCGCCGCATCTGTTTACGGCCCTGGCCCGCGGCGCGCGCGGCAAGATCGTCAAAGCGATCGGGATCGGCCCCTACAAAGGGACGTTTTCCCTGATTTCCATCATTGGCTTTGCGCTCATCATTTGGGGCTGGCGCCAGGCCGACGTCACGGTGGTCTATGTCAGCCCCTATTGGCTGACCTATGTGACGCAGGCGCTGATGCTCGTCGCGCTGATCCTGCTCGTCTCGGCCTATTCGCCAAAGGGGCGCCTTGCGGCTGCGGTAAAACACCCGATGCTCGCCGCGGTGAAGCTATGGGCGTTCGGGCATCTCCTCGTCAATGGCGACGTCCGCTCGCTCATCCTTTTTGGATCCTTTCTTGCCTATGCCGTCATCGACCGGATCGCCGTGAAACGGCGCGGAGCCCCGGTTCCCGCCGCGGGCCCGATCGTCAGGGACGCCTTCCCGATTGTCCTCGGCGCCGCAGCCTGGGCCGCGATCTATTTCTATCTGCATCAATATATCGCGGGCGTCGCGTTGCGCTGAGCGCCCGTTGTGCGGGGGGTCAAATGACCTATATTAGCGCTTATGTCCGCACAGATACAAACAAAGCGCATCATGCCCGCCGACGTCGCCCGAAGAAAGGGCGGCGAGCCGATTGTCGTTCTCACCGCCTATGACGCGCCGACGGCGGCGATTCTTGACGCCCATTGCGACGTCATCCTCGTCGGCGATTCCGTCGGCATGGTCGTGCATGGCCTTCCCTCGACCGTCGGCGTCACGATGGAGATGATGATCCTGCATGGCAGGGCGGTGATGCGCGCGGCGTCTCGCGCGCTTGTCGTGATCGACATGCCCTTCGGCAGCTATGAGGAAAGTCCGGAACAAGCGTTCCGCAACGCTTCGCGTCTTCTTACTGAAACCGGCGCGCAAGCCGTGAAGATCGAGAGCGGGCGATATGCGGCGGAGACGATCCGTTTCCTCGTTGAGCGCGGCGTCGCGGTGATGGGCCATGTTGGCCTTCGCCCGCAGGCGGTGAATGTCGCCGGCGGCTTTCGCGCGAGGGGCCGCGACGCCGCCGAACGCGAGCAGATCCTCGCCGAAGCGCGCGCCGCAGACGAGGCCGGCGCGTTCGCCATCGTCGTTGAGGCGGTCGCCGAAGACTTTGCGCGCGAACTCACCGCGCTCATTGCGGCGCCGACGATCGGCATCGGCGCGTCGCCGGCCTGTGACGGCCAGGTGCTGGTCACGCAGGACATGCTCGGCCTTTTCGACTGGACGCCGAAATTCGTCAAACGCTATGCGAGCCTGAAAGGCATTGTCGACGAGGCCGTTCGGCAATTTGCGGTCGAGGTGCGCGCCAGGACCTTCCCGGCGCCGGCGCAGGTCTACCGTCTGGAGACGGGCGCCGCGCCCGGCCGCCGGGGTCCGAGGAAACGCGGCCCCTAGGGCGGATTCCGGCGCGCGTTGCGCGGCCATTTAAACGTCGTTAGAACCGGGCGCGGCGAGGAATGACGATCAGCTTGAAACCCAGCGAAGGAACGCCCCGGCGTGACCAATGACGACAGCGTTTTGCGCGAAGTGGACCAGGCGATCGCCGAGGAGCGTCAATGGGCGCTCTATCGCAAGAACGCGCCCCTTCTAATCTCGATCGGCGCGGCGGCGATTGTCGGGGTCGCCGGCTGGCAGTTCTGGAATGCGCGCCAGGCGGAGAGAGCGGCCGCGGCCGCGCTCGAAATCTCGACCGCGGCCGAGACGCTCGCGCGTTACCCCCAA
>JBFXBB010000263.1:0-4202 GCA_050183685.1 Amphiplicatus sp. | reverse complement strand
TCGCTTCGTAACCCCGCGACCAGAACGCCTGCATGGCGCGATCGAGGACTTCGTCGTGGTTGAACTGCTTTTCCCAGGGCATGACGGCCTCCGGGAGGCGATATAGCTTGTCCAGAACGATCGTTCAATACCCGCGGGAGGTCTGTTTTCGCCCGGCCGTTCACGCTCTCGCGAGAGCCGGCTGCGAAACGCAAGATGCGGGCGCCAGCGTCTTGACTAGAGTCTGTTGCGCCTAGCATGGATCAGTATCCGCTGTTTCGAAGGTAGTTTTCACACTCGTTTGGCGGGAACTGGTCCAGCAGCCTTCCGATCTCATCCCAAAGCGCGTCAACCGTTCGCTTGGCGGCCTTTCGCAGGAAGTGTTTCAGCTTTGCGAAGAGCTGTTCGATCGGGTTGAGATCAGGTGAGTACGGCGGCAGGAACACGAGCTCGGCGCCGACGCTCTCGATTGCTGCGCGGACGGCGTCGCTCTTGTGAGCGGCGAGGTTGTCCATCACGACGATGTCGCCAGGTCCGATGTCGCGAAGCAGAAAGCGCTCGACATACACACGAAAGATCGCGCCGTTCATCGGGCATGGAATGGCGAGCGGCGCGACGATCCGGTCGCAGCGAAGACCGGCGACGAAGGTCGTTGTCTTCCAATGGCCATGCGGCGCTTTCATCACAAGCCGGTCGCCGCGCGGCGCCCATCCGCGCCGCGCCGTCATGTCTGTTGCGGCTCCCATTTCATCGATGAGGACGAGACGTTCAGGGTCAAGCGTTCGCTGATCGCGCCGCCGCAGCCAGCGGGCGAGCGCGACGTCGCCGCGATCTTGTTCAGCCGCGAACAGCGTTTTTCTTGAACGTGATCCCTTCGCGGGCGAAGAAGCGGCAAAGCGTCGAGCGATCGACGCGCAGGCCCCACGCCGCCTCCAACGCATTCGCCATCGCCGCCAGCGTCATTTCAGGATCGGCCCGGCGCAAGCGGAGCAACCAGTCCCGGTGCGGCGCAAGCGGCGAGGCCGGAGCCTTGCGCGGGGGCTCCATGACGTCCCCCATCGCGCGAAAGCGCGCCACCCAGCGCACCGCCGTCGCCACGCCAATCCCATAACGCCGGCCGGCAGCGCGCGCCGGCACGCCCTCCGTCTCGCACGCATCAATCACGCGCCGGCGCAATTTCTCGCCATATCCTCGCGGCATCGCTTCCTCCTCCAAACTGAGAAAGCGAATCACTGTTCGAACCAATTGTGAATCGCGTTCGCCTCAACAGGCTCTAGATCCGTTGGAAGGCCCGGCTGGCTACAATTCTGTGGCGGAAAGGACGCAAAGCGTCCTGCTGGCCTGCAGGCCTCACGCCTCTCCTCGGTTCTCGAAGGCCGCCTCTAGAAGAGCTGACTGTTTCTTGAACTTTTCAGGATTTTCGGCGCGCAGTCGTTCGAGGTTTTTCAGCTTCCATCGGATCGCAGGAAGCTCGCTGATGTCGCCGAGACCGAGCGCCGTCCAATCGGGAGCGCAAGCAAGGAGCGAACGCAGGAAGCCCCGCTCTTTCTCGCCGAGACGCGCATGAAGGCCGATGATGAGGCGCTCCCGGGCCGAGTAGAGTTCGTCGAGCGTCGCAGGCTCGACCGTCATGCCTTCAAATTCTTTCGCATAGATCTCGGCGATGTCGAGGCGATGCGGATCAAGCAATTCGTGGAGCGGCCGGCTGGAGGAGGCGAGATAGACGAGCGCGGCTCGCACAAGATCGTCCGTCAAGCCCTCATTCTCGAGAAGCAGCTTAACGTCGAATAGATCGCGCGGGTGCTGGCGGTCGAGCGCGGCGTGAATCTTCCCGCCATAGACATCCGCGAAAGAAGCGACCTGGGCTTCGCCGAACCCGAATGCTTCCTCAACGATCGGACGGGTCGTCATCATGACCGGCGGGAAGACGAGGCCGCGCGCCACGGGCGAGACCTCGATCTTGACCTCAGCGGCGCCCTGCCGCGCGAGGATTCGGGTTTCGCCGCCGCCCCGTCCCGCGACGCGTTCCAGCCGCGCGCCTTTAAGAGTGCGCGTCGCACGCTTCGCGATGCGGTCGAGCCCCGCGTCGATGCGTTCGAGACTCGTCGTACGGTCAGCGACTGGAATAAACGCCAGATCGAGATCGACCGACAGACGCGGCATATCCCGAAAGAAGAGATTGATGGCCGTGCCGCCTTTCAGCGCGAACTCCTTCTCCTCCAGCACCGACGGCAGCAGGCGAAGGAGCAGACCTACCTGCGCCTCATAGCGCTCACGGGCCATCGGCGGACTCGTCGCCGGCGCCGACTAACGCGGCCGGCACGGTTATCTTGTAGAGCGGATGCAAACGGCCGCCCTCGACCAATTGGCGATCGCCGGCGCCGAGATCGACAGCGCCTGCGTCAAGATGCTTGCGCCAGGCGTGCCGATGGCGGTCAGCGAAGAGGAAGAACAGGCGTTTCGTCTTGACGCTGCGGCAGGCGGCCAGAAGCGCCATGAGCTGCTTCGGCCGAAGCTCCGTCAGGCCTTGGAAGATCGTATCGACGTTATCGAAGCTTTCTTCCTGCGGCAGTTCGTTGAGCAGTTCGAGGACCGCGCGCTCGACGGATGAGACGAGAAGCGGCCAGGTCCAGGGCCGGCGGGCCTTTGCGACATCCTCGCTCGACACCGTCCGCGTGCTAAGATCAAGAGAGCGGCGCTCGACGCCTATCGGATCCCCGCCGAACAGCGTCCGCCGGCGGAGCACGAAGCGTGCGTCGGCTTTGACGCGGACGATCCAGCTGGGCGCGCCGTCGCCATAGAGAAAGACGTCCGGCTCGCCGCCGAGGGCGAGGTGGTGTTCGTGGCCGAAGAGGCGAAGCGCGCTCGCGCCGCCGACATGAAGGTCGGCGCCGAGGAGGTTCTGGAGCGACAGGACGACGAGGCGCCAATCGAGGACCTCGGGCGACGCGGTTTCGCCGGCGACGGGGCGGCGATAGACGCCGCGAGCGACCGGGACGAGCCAGCCGCGCGCCACATAGTCGTGGATCGAGGCGCGCGCGATCCCGCGCCCCGTCAGCCATTTGGCGTCCACGAGGAAGCCTTCAGGCGCGGCGTCAAGGAGCGGCTTTAATCTCGCTTCCCTTTGTATGTTCATAACGAACAAATTAGGCGCACATCAAAGAAATGGCAAGAGCCCGCTTTATGCTTTCTCCGTAACATTCGTTCTTAGCGAGCAATTTGGAGAAATATCAAAGCCGCGGGGAAGGACCCAACCCGCCCCTCAGAGGGCTGACGGACCTTATCCAGTTGGCGGCCGGAGACGGCCCCACACGAGAACGCCTGACCGTTCCTTCTCGTTCTCAAAAAACGCAGCGTGAACCGGCTCGGCGAAGCTTGGATCGTCAAGCTGGACGCTCAGATAGGCGCGGGCGCCGTCGCCCTTCCCTTCCTGCCGCCACGCGGCCCCGAGCTCGGCCCCGCCGGCAATCAGCCGAAAATCGGGCGCCTTATCATTGCCGTTCTTGTCATTGGCGACGAGCTTCGCCTTCACGTTGATCGTCATGGTCCGGATGGTTCCGCTATAGCCTTCCTCGGTTTTTGCGAATGTTCCTATGACAGCCATGGTCTACTCCTTTCCGTTCTTCTGCAGTCGACTTGTTTTTCGCGCCCGCTTGAAACCGGCATCAGCCTCCAGAAACTCCTCGATCATCATCGCGGCGAGATCGGCGAGCGGCGCTTCCTGGCGGTAGGTTTGCGCGTGGAGCTCGGCGTATTCCGCGAGCCCCCTGTGCACATCGGGCGCGAGCGAAAGCGTGATCTTCACCGGCGTCCGGTCGGGGATTGGCCCTAGCTTCAGTGTCATCGCCCGGCCCCCTGAAGTCTGTACGGACGGAGCACCAGGTCCTTGTGGACGATGACGCGGAGCGGCCAGCCGGGCCTGATCTTGATGGTCGGCTGGATGTCGAGATTGCGCTCGACGATGCGCTGGCCCGCCTGATTGGCCGAGCTCTGCGCCGACTCGCGCAGGGCCTCGACGAGGCCGCTCTCGCTGTCGTCGAACGAAAGCTCCGTGCCGACGCCCAGCAGAGTCGAAAGCACGATGCCTTTCAGCAGGCGGAAGGTATGGAAGTCGACCTTGTCGGAAAGTCCTGCATTGCCGGCGACGTCGCTCGCCGGCAGGTTGTCGATCACGATCGAGGCGCCGTCCGGATAGACGATGCGCGACCAGACAAGGATCGCGC
>JBFXBB010000262.1:0-4215 GCA_050183685.1 Amphiplicatus sp. | reverse complement strand
GAGACCGTCCCAGAGGGCGTTCCGGCCCCAAGGAGCCTTCTAGGACATCGCGCGTA
Source organism: Amphiplicatus sp. (assembly GCA_050183685.1). Taxonomy (GTDB): domain Bacteria; phylum Pseudomonadota; class Alphaproteobacteria; order Caulobacterales; family Parvularculaceae; genus Amphiplicatus. The sequence continues at coordinate 4,159 of JBFXBB010000262.1, read as the reverse complement.
GGCAAGGAGAAAATTCATGCTATAGCAATATGAGCAACTGCACAAAGTCGCGGCGCCGCAACATTGAGCGCGAGGGAGCGCGGCGAAGAAAAGGAGGCGGCTAGTGTCCGAACCCCACCGGGACAAGGAAGACGAGGCGCGCAAACCGAGCGCCCAAGCAGAACCGACCGTCATCAAAAAATATGCAAATCGCCGACTCTACAACACCGCGACAAGCTCTTATGTGACGCTCGACTATCTCTCCGAAATGGTCAAAAGCGGCGAGGACTTCGTCGTTTATGACGCAAAATCCGGAGAGGACATCACCCGCTCGGTGCTGACGCAGATTATCTTCGAGGAGGAGAACAAGGGCCACAACCTGCTGCCCATCCAGTTCCTCCGCCAGCTCATCAAATTCTACGGCGACAATTTGCAGAGCTTTCTGCCCTCCTATCTCGAAGTGAGCATGGATGCTTTTGCGCGCAATCAGGAAAAGCTCCGCAACCATATGCGCGACGCTTTCGGGGCCGCGCCCGGCTTCCAGATGTTCGAGGAGACGGCGCGCCAAAACATGGCGCTCTTCGAACAGGCGATGAAGATGTTTTCGCCCATGAGCGGCGTCTTTCGCGAGGCGGCCCACAAGGCCGGCGAGGCCGAAGACATCAGCGAGCTGAAATCGCAGCTCGCCACCTTGCAGCGGCAATTGGACAAGCTCGAAAAGAAAGGCTGAGCCCGGCTTCAGTCGATCCGAAAATACGCCTCGCCTTGCGCCAGTCTTTCCGCGAGAAAGGGGCCGAGAATTTCGAGCTTGGCGCGCAATGTCCAAGGCGGATTGACGATAAAGAGGCCGCAGGCGCCGAGCCCCGCCCTTTTCGCGTGGACGCGGAATTCGACGCGCAGCGTCTTTTCAAAACCGGCCCGCCTTGCGGCCTCGTAAAAGGCCGCGGCGAGCGCGCCGTCCTTGATCGGATGCCACAGGATAAAAACGCCTGTCGCGAAGCGACCGGCCGCCTCGCGCAAAGACCGGGCGAGGGAATTGAAATCATCGCGGCGTTCGAAAGGCGGATCGATCAGGACGAGGCCGCGCCGCTCTTTCGGCGGCAGGAGCGCCTTCAACGCGGTCCAACCGTCGAGCGCCAGCACTTTGACTTGCGCGTCGCGCGCGAACTGCGTCGAGAGGGCCGCGTGATCGGCGGGGTGGAGCTCATTGACGACGAGCCGGTCCTGGCCGCGCAGCATGGCGCGCGCGAGCGCCGGCGAACCGGGATAGATACTGAGCTGCGCCGGATTCTCCGCATGAATGACGGCGAGATAAGGCGCGAGGATTTCCGCGATCGCCTCCGGCAAGGGCGCCGCGTCGACGCCGGCAAGCCGGCCGATCCCATCCGTCCATTCAAGCGTCTTTCCCGCTTCGACCCCGGCGAGATCGTAGCGTCCCCGCCCGGCATGGGTGTCGATCACCCGGAAAGGCGCGGGCTTTGCGCGCAGATGATCTAGACAAAGCGCAAGGACCGCGTGCTTGACGACGTCCGCAAAATTGCCGGCGTGATAGAGATGGCGGTAATTCACGGGGCCACAGCGAGACGCGCGCGGCGCGGCGAAGTCAAGACGGCTAAGCGCGCGCCATGTGCGCCGGGATCTCGTTCGGGGCGCCGGAGGGCAGCCAATTCGGGTTCACCTCCGGCTTGCCGATCAGATAGCCCTGTAGATAGTCGACCCCGAGCCCCTTCAGAAGCATCGCGTCGGCTTCGTTGTCGACCCATTCGGCGACGGTCTTCATGCCGAAATTGCGGGCGAGGTCTAAAAGCGTGCGGACAAAAAGCTGGTTTTCACGCGACGAGGCGACGCCCGTCACGAAGGAGCCGTCGATCTTCAGCGTATCGATATCGAGCGCCTTCAAATTCCGGAAAGAAGTGTAGCCCGCGCCAAAATCGTCAATGGCGAAAGCGACGCCGAGTTTTTTCAGTTCGGCGACGAATTCGATGGAGGCGTCGATCGCATCGATGACCTGCGTCTCGGTGAGCTCGACGGCGAGGCGGCGTGAAATCGCGTTGTTTGCGCGCAAATGCGCCAGATAACCCTCCGCCCAGACCGGATCCTTCACCGTCTCCATCGAGACGTTCACATTCAAATGCACGTGCGGACAGGTCGCGAGCGTGTTGACGGCGAGTTCGAGAACGCGCCGGTCGAGCAGATGGACGAGGCCGAGGCGCTCTGCGACCGGAATGAAATCGGGAGCGGGAATTTCGCGCCCATCCTCGCCGCGCATGCGAATGAGGCATTCATATTTCGTCGGCGGTTCGCCAAGATCGGCGACAATGGGCTGGAACGCAAGACGGATGCGCCGTTCGTTAAGCGCCGTCAGGATGACGTCCGACATATGCGTGTTGCGCCGGCGCGTCGTCACGGTGTCGGTCGTTTCCGAAAAGGAAGACCAAGAAGAACGGCCATGCCGCTTGGCCTGGTCGAGCGCGGCTTCGGCGCGGGCCATCGCGCCCTGGCTGTTCTCGGCGTCGTCGGGAAGATTGATCGCGCCGATCGAGATCGACGCGGCGATGCCGCCGCGTTTCGTATGGAAGACGCTTTCGCGCACCACGTTCATCAGTTTGATCGATACGTCGCGCAAGGTCGACGGTCCCGCCTCGCCGATCATTATTCCGAATTTGGTGCCGGCGACGCGCCCGATAAGGTCGCTCGGGCCTAAAACCCGCGCCAGCCGGGCGCTGATTTCGACAATGACCTCATCGGCGATCTCGAAACCGAAATCGGCGTTGATCGCGCCGAGATCATCGATGCCGCAGAGCAGGTAACCGCCGCGCCGGCCGGATATTTTCGCCTCGCTGATAAATTGGTCAAGCCGCGCTCTCAGACAAGAACGGTTGAGGAGACCAGTCAGTTCGTCATTGGTCGCGAGCCAGGCAAGGCGCGCCTCGCGACGCTTTTGATGCTCCGTCGAACGAACAATCGCGATGAGGCGCTTATTGCTCCCCGCGCCGATCCAACCGCCGCGTTCTTCGACCCAAAGCGGCTCCTCGCCATCGCGCAGGAGCTGATATTCGCAGACATAGTTTTCAGCCGCGCCGTCAAAGGCGGCCTCGCGGGCTGAGATTGGCGCGCCGACAATGCGCGCCGCATATGCGCGCCGGGTTCCCGGTGCGTCGACGCCGACGAGGCGCGCCGCCATCGACGCGTCAGACCAGGCAAGTCGGCCGGTCGATGGATCGAATTCGAACATCGTCTGAAGCGCCGCTTCGAGTCCGGTTTCGAGATCGCCGTTCATGCTCGACCGATCGAAAACGCCTGCGGCGACGGCGCGGGCTTCGGACGCCGCCGGCGCACGCTCAAACTCCAGCGCGCCGTCCTGGCGCGTATTTATGCGTGCACCCATGGAAATACCCATTGCCTTATGGGCTCACCATAAGGGCGCAGCCGTAAATAAATTTGAAATGGGACAGGACTTTCGATCCTGCGCCATAACGCGGCAGGCATTTTGCTCTTTCTCGATTTATGCAAGCAATTATTAACCTTCCTGCGCTCCGGCCCGTCGATCGGCGGCCTGTTTCCCTAATTGGAACGCGCCCCGCCGGCGATGCGGCCGCGCCGCGCGCCGGTTTGCCCGCGCCCTTGCGGGTCCGCCGCCTCGATATCGGCGCGCCCGCACGCCATCTCGCCGCGCGCGCCTATGAGGAAGCCCGCTTGCTCGCCGTTCCCTCGCGGCGCAGTTTGAACATGATGGTCTAGCCGAGCGCCCGGGAGGCTAGCTCAAGAGCCCCGCCTTGTCGCTCACCGACAGATCCCGGCGCGCCGTCACCGTCGTGACGATAAAGCCCGCCATCGGATCGAGCAGGGTCATCGTCAGATAGATGAAAAACACCGAATTGCCAAAGCCGGGCGCCAGGATGAAGGCGAGCAGCACGGCGATGAACAGCAGAAAGGATAGAAGATGGTTCGTGATCGAGGCCGTCCCCGTTTTCGTCGCGCGGACAAGCTCGACAAAGAGCAGACCCATCGAGCCGATTAAAAAGACGTCGCCCCATTTGATCATCCAGACGTCCCCGGAATAGAGCGGCAGACGCGCGATCTCGGTCGCATGCCACGCCGCGACCGTCTCGCTGCCCGGCATGAGCATCGCAAGCGCCGCATAGACGACAAAACTGATCGTCAACAATGGAAACATTTC
>JBFXBB010000261.1:0-4250 GCA_050183685.1 Amphiplicatus sp. | reverse complement strand
TTTTGCCGGCCTTGATCGCCGCTTCGGCGAGTTCGCGGTGGTAGGGCACTTTGACGGTGACGGCGATCAGATCGACATCCGGCCTCGCCGCGAGCGCCGCAGGATCGGTCGTATGAAACGGCACGTTGAATTTTTCGGCCGACTCTCGCGCCGACTCAGCGGACGATGCGGAAAGTCCGGCTATTTGATAGTGATCCGCCAAGGCGCGAAGCGCCGGCACATGCGCGGTCGCGGCCCACCCCCCTTTTGCGCTGAGGCCAACGATTCCGACGCCGATCTTTCCCTTCGTCACAGTTCACATTCCCCTTGTTGAGTGCTGCATGATGAGTGTCTAAGGAGGCGCCAGCCGAAACGCGCTTGGCGACTAGACAGTCCCTTCGATCGTTTAAGTCAAGCGGGCAAATGGGCCAAGCAGGAGAATAGCCCAATGATTACAACAGGCATAGCTATTGGCGGACATCGAGTGTCCCTTCCTTGTGGGACTGGTTGCGCCGCCTGATATCAGCCACAGCTTGGATTTCAGGGCGCACGTCAAGTCGGGCCGGCGCCGCGGGCAAGGTGGCGCATTTGTCTGCGCCTCCCGGAAAGTTGGCGAGGCGACGCTCCAACCGCTAAGCCGGTCTTTTTATGTGTCGCTCTTCAAATCCCCGAGAGAAGAGATTTGCGGCTAGTCAAAGGATAGGGTCAGCGCAGGTCGGGATTTGGGTGAAACAGGGAGAGGCGCGGTGACAATAGATCAAGAAGCGGCGGACAACTACACTTTGGAAGGCCGAACGGCGCTGGTCGCCGGCGGCGCTCGGGGGATGGGGGCGGAAGTGTGCCGCCTCTTTGTCGGGCTCGGGGCCAGCGTCATTTGCGCAGACTTGCTTGAGCAAGATGGCCGCGCGTTGGCGTCCGATCTCGGGGATGCGGCAATTTTCCAGCGGCTCGACGTTACGGAGGAAGAAGACTGGAAGTCGGCGGTCAATCGCGCCGTCGAATGGCGCGGCGGGCTCGACGTGCTCGTCAATTGCGCCGGCATCGCCATTGCGAATGCTCTTGTCGCTCTTGAAAAGGCGGATTTTCATAAAGTTCTCGACGTCAATCTCGTCGGCGCCTTTCTAGGCATAAAGCATGCGGCGCCGGTCATGCGGGGGCGCAGGGGCGCGAGCATCATCAACATTGTGTCTGCCGAAGGCCGCCAGGGGATTAATTCGATGGGCGCTTACGCCGCGAGCAAATGGGGCCTGCGCGGTCTGACGAAAGTGGCCGCTATGGAGCTCGGTTTGTGGGGGATTCGGGTCAACGCCGTCCTGCCCGGACCAACCAACACCCCGATGCTCAATCCGCAAAACCGACCGGCAGCCGATATTCAAAAAAACCATGCGATGATGTCGCGCATGCCGCTTAAGCGCATCGCCGAGCCGACGGAAGTGGCGACGGTATGCGGATTTCTCGCCAGCGCCGCTTCGTCATTCGTGACCGGCGCGGATATTTCCGTAGACGGGGGCCTGACCATCGGCATGTATTTGCCCCATCGACCGGGCGGTTCGGTCGATTAAGGGGCGGTCCGTCCCATGACGTCATTCATAACGCCACAGGCGCGGGTATCAAGATCGCGCCCGGAACTTTACGGGCAGCGTGTAAGGACCGAAAAACGCCTCGGTCCACGCGTGCATTCTTGGCTCGGCCGAAAATTCGAGGTCGGTCAACCGCGCCGTCAGGCGCTCGACGCCCGTCCGCAGCTCCATCCAGGCGAGGTTCTTTCCGATGCAGGTATGCACGCCATTTCCGAATATCAGCGGAAAGGGCGGCGTCTTCCGGTCAAGCCGATAGGCATGCGGGTCGTCATAGGCCTGCGGATCGCGGCCCGCCCCGACAAAATTGACCTTGACGTCGGCGCCGATCGAAAATTCCACGCCGTCGATGTTGAACGGCTCATGGACGATCCGCCCGAGCATCGTGGCGACGGGCGACAGCCGCATCGCTTCTTGAATGGCGGCTTCACGTATGGCGGCGTCTTCCGCCGCCTTGTCCCAGATATTGTTGGCGATCATGTGTTGCAGGCTCGACGCGAGTTGGAAATTTGTCGTATCGATCCCGCCGAGGAGCAGGTTGACGACGCCCCAGACCAGTTCGTCCGTCGTCATTCGCCCTTGCTCATCCGCCGCTGCGATGAGCGTGCTCAGAAAATCGGCGCCGGGATTGCTCCGCCTCTCCTTGAGCAGACCGACCGCATAGTCGCGAAGCGTATCGAGCGCCAATTCAATCTTTGTGATATGCGGTTCGATGGGCACGTAGACGAGATGCCTTAGGTCGAGCGCGGCGTCGACGAAAGCGGGGATGTCCGCCGCCGGGAAACCGAGGACGAGGCAAAGCGATTCGGCGGCGAATCTCTGGGTGAAATCCTCCACGAGATCCGCCTCGCCCTTCTCCAAAAGACGGTCGATCAGACTGTTCGCGGTCTGATTGATCGCCCCGTGACTGCCCAGCACTTGTTTGCCCGCAAATCCGCGCGCGAATATCGACTTAATTTTCTTGTGGCGTTCGGGCTCCATGAACAGGAAAACGCCCTTGTCGACAAACTCAGCGATGTAAGGACTTGCGCCGTGTGAGGAGAAATCCCTCGCGCTCATAGGACGCAGACGGCCGTCTGCAAGCAGCTTGTGTCCCAATTCGCAGCCGATGATCTCGATGCCCCGTTCGCTGTGAACGATGCGGTGAGGCCGGAGTTCATCCAATGTCGATGCCGGATCAGCTTCAAATCTAGTCAGATCGAGGATCGGCGGTTTCCCGATTTCAGACAGCACGTCAGTCATTGACGTCCTCCGCAGCGCAGTTTCGGTTTCAGGAAGTCTATAGGGTTGAGGCTTGGCGGACATGTCCCAGTGCAAGGGGGCTAAAAAGCCGTTGTTTCCCTCTAATATCATTGATCGGGCGTTTCGGCCGATCGCCGGGCGGCATTGCCCGAAGGCTTTCAATGGCCTCTAATCGCGCTGGCATTCGAGAGCTGGCATTCGAGAAATGCCGTTTGACGACAGTGATCTGGACGGCAGATCATCCGCGTGCGGCGGCAATTGACCTCGCGCGCGGGCGCGACGCCGAGACGGCGATTTTTGGGAGTTCGCAGTGCTGCATGACGGAAATATCGCGCTGGTGACTGGCGGAGCGTCTGGGATCGGTCGCGCCGCTGCGTTGGCGTTCGCGCGGGAAGGCGCCCGCGTCGCTGTCGCCGATATCGCCGTCAAAGGCGGCGAGGAGACGGTCTCGATGATTGCGGCGAGGGGCGGCGAGGCGATGTTTGTCGACGCCGACATGCGAAAGCCCGCGTCGATTCGGCAAATGGTCGAGGCGGTCGTCGAACGGTTCGGCGGACTCGACGTAGCGTTTAACAATGCCGGCCGCACGGGATCCTTTGCAAGCGTCGTCGAGTGCGACGAGGAAGAGTGGGATGTGGTGCAGGAGATAAACGTCAAGGCGGTTTGGCTTTGCATGAAATATGAGATTCCGGAGATGGTGAAGCGCGGCGGCGGCGCCATCGTGAACGCCGGATCGGTCATGTCGAATTTCTCCGGCCCGAAAATGGCGGCTTATGTGGCGTCAAAGCACGCCGTTCTGGGGCTTACGAGATCGGCGGCGATCGATTTCGGGCCGTCGGGCGTGCGCGTGAACGCGCTTCTGCCGGGCGCCACGGCGACCCCCCTGTTGAGCGCCGCCATTAAAGCCCAGTCGAGGCCGGCGGCGCAGCCAGCGACCGTCCCGCTTCGCCGGATTGGCGCGCCCGAAGACCAGGCCGAGGCGGCGGTATGGGTGACATCCAAACGGGCGGCGTTCATTAATGGCGCGGCCCTGGCGTCTGACGGGGGCGTCAGCGCCATGCGCTAGGTCGGGCCGCGGGAATGCGCGACAGAACGCTGCATGGAAAGCACGGCGGCCTCTTCATAGAATTTCAAATGGGCTTGGCAGGCGGGCGTAACGAAGAAGAAATGGCAAGCGACACAATCATCATCATCGGCGCCGGGCAGGCCGGGGCGCAGGCGGCTATGTCTCTACGGCAGGCAAGCTATAAGGGCCATATCGTCATGATTGGCGCCGAACCTTGTCTGCCCTATCAGCGACCGCCGCTTTCGAAAGATTATCTCAAAGGGAAGCTGACGGAGGATCGGTTATATCTCCGGCCGGCGGCGTTTTACGAAACGCAAAATATCGAGATGAAACTCGGTGAAACGGCGACGCTCATAGACCGCGGGGCGAAGACGGTCGTCACCGAC
>JBFXBB010000260.1:0-4252 GCA_050183685.1 Amphiplicatus sp. | reverse complement strand
GCGGGATCGGGCATAGGCCGCGCGCTCGCCCTCGATCTCGCGGCGAAAAACGCCGCGCTCGCGCTATCTGACATTGACGAGGCGGGTCTCGCCGAGACCGCCGCGCGTCTCAATGGAGGCTCGTCGAACCGCTTGCGGACGGATCGCCTCGATGTCTCCGACCCGCTCGCGATCGAGGCCTATGCGGCGCGCATCCGCGAGAGCCTTGGCCCCGCCGATTATCTCTTCAATGTCGCCGGGCTCTCCCGCATCGGTCGGCTGAGGAATTCGCCGCTCGCCTCTTTCGAACGGGTCATGGACGTCAATTTCTGGAGCGTCGCGCGGATGACGAAGGCCTTCCTGCCGCAGCTTCTCGAAACGAAGGGCGGGATCGTCAACCTATCGAGCGTCTTCGGCCTCGTCGCCGTGCCGGGGCAGGCGCATTACTGCGCGTCGAAATTCGCCGTGCGCGGTTTTTCCGAAGCGATCGCCGCCGAGCTCAAGGCGGACGGCGTCCGCGTCACCTGCGTCCATCCCGGAGGGGTTGCGACGAATATCGCGAGGAACGCCGAAATCGACGCCTTGCCCGAAGGCTTTGCGACAAAGGACGACGTGCCGAGGCGTTTCAAGAGGATTGCGATCACGAGCGCGGACCAGGCGGCCGAACGCATCGTCAAAGGCGCCGCAAAGGGCGCGCGCCGGGTGGTCATCGGCGCCGACGCGCGGCTTCTTTCCTTCCTGCAGCGATTGTTTCCAACGCGCTACGCCGTCTTTGTCGAGGCGATGAGCGGAAAGAACGGGCATTGAGGCGGCGGGCGGCAAATCTCGATCAGCGCGCCCCGCGGCCGATCCTTCGTGACGCGGGCTTCGCCCGCTCCTCAGGATGAGGTCCGTATTGTTGCAACAGGGGAAAGCCTCATCCTGAGGAGGCGCGCAAGCGCCGTCACGAAGGATGGTTACATGTTCGGAGCCGGATTTACTGCCGTCCGCTCCAAAACGGGAGGCGTTTTGGCTTGACCGGGCCCCTTGCCCGACCCGGAAGCCTCTCCTACAGCAAGCGCGCCGCTTTCGATGCGAAATAGGTGATGATCCCGTCGGCGCCCGCGCGTTTGATCGAGACGAGCGCCTCCATCATCGCCCGCTCGCCGTCGAGCCAGCCATTCTGGCCCGCCGCCATCAGCATCGAATATTCGCCTGAGACCTGGAAAGCGAAGGTCGGCATGCGGAAGGCGTCTTTGACCCGCCGGACGATGTCGAGATAGGGAAGGGCGGGCTTGACCATCACGCTGTCCGCGCCTTCGGCGATGTCGAGCGCGACCTCGCGCAGGGCCTCTTCGGCGTTCGCCGGGTCCATCTGATAGGTCCGCTTGTCGCCTTTCAGCACCCCGGACGAGCCGATGGCGTCGCGATAGGGGCCGTAAAAGGCCGAGGCGAATTTCGCTGAATAAGCCATGATCTGCGTGTTTTTGAAACCCTCGGCGTCGAGCCCTGCTCTGATCGCGCCGACCCGTCCGTCCATCATGTCCGAGGGCGCGATGACGTCAAAGCCGGCGCGCGCCTCGACGAGCGCCTGGCGGACCAGAATTTCGACCGTCTCGTCATTGAGAATTTCCTCTCCCCGCATCAGGCCGTCATGGCCGTGATCCGTATAGGGATCGAGCGCGACATCGGCCATGAGGCCGATCTCCGGAACGGCGTCTTTAAGGGCGCGGGCCGCCCGGCACATGAGATTGTCGGGGTCGGTCGCGAGCGCGGCGTCGGGCGAGCGCTCGCTGAGGCCCGTATAGGGAAAAAGCGCCAGCATCGGCAAGCCGAGATCGCGCGCCTCGCGCCCCGCCTTGACGGCGTCCTTGATCGATAGCCGCGAGACCCCGGGCATTGACGGGACCGGCTCCGGCGGTCCCTCGCCCTCGCGGACGACGATCGCCCAGATGAAATCGGCGGGCGCGAGCCGGGTTTCGGCGGCGAGCCGGCGCGACCAGTCGGCCATGCGCGGCCGGCGCAGTCTCGTCTTGGGAAATCGCTGATCCGTCATCGCCGTCATCTTTTGTGCTGTTCTGAGACTTGACCCTTTAGCGCCCTATTACTGCACCCGTTAGAATTTGATTTCAAATTGATGCGTCCCGTTTAACGGCGCCTTAGGTGTTGCCGGCTAAATCTTGCCTATCGGACAGTTTGAGTGAGGCTTGGCGATGGCGGCTTATGAGGGCGCAAGGAAAGCGGATGTGATCGGGTATGGCGCGCGTCCGGCCGCGACTGTCAATCCGGAGAACCTCAGAGGAGCCTATTTGCAGCTCCTGCATCTTGTCGAGCGCCTGCACCGGCAGCTTCTCGACGTGATCAAGGACGAGCTTGAACGCCTTGGCCAGACCGACATCAATTCAGTGCAGGCCCTGCTTCTTTATAATATCGGCGATGCGGAACTGACGCCGGGCGAATTGCGTTCGCGCGGCCATTATCTCGGTTCGAATGTTTCCTACAATCTCAAACAGCTTATCGACAAAGGCTATATTCGCGACCAGCGCTCGAATGTCGATCGCCGCTCGAAACGCGTGTCGCTGACAGAAACGGGCCTTGAGGTGCGCGAGCGTCTCGCCTCGCTGTTCGAGCGCCAGCTTGGCTCGGTCGAACAGGTCGGCGGCGTCGATCTGCCGCTCATCGAGAGCACCAATAAGACGCTTCAGCGCCTTGAGCGTTTCTGGGCCGATCAGGTGCGTTTCCGGCTTTAGGGGCTGGCGGGCCGGTCCCTCGCGACAGCGCTTTTGCGCGTCCTCGGAAGGACCGCATACGCCGCTTTTAATAATCATTCTTAAAAACGCTGCGGCGATCGGCCCATTTCTTTGCGGGCCGAAATAGCTAGCCAGGCCCCGCGCCCATTGGCTATCAAATAAAGGCTTTTGGCATTAGCGGGCCTGCGCCCAAATCGATCGCGAGCGATGGTGGACTATCAAAAGGCATTTCAATCGGCGGTTCAGGCCGTTCGCGCTGAAGGACGCTATCGCGTCTTTGCAGATATCGAGCGGGTTCGCGGCGCCTTTCCGAAGGCGGTCCTGCATGGGCCCGAGGGCGAGCGCGAGATAACGGTCTGGTGCTCGAACGACTATCTCGGCATGGGACAGCACCCAAAGGTGACGGACGCGATGGCCGCGGCCCTCAAAAAAGTGGGGGCCGGCGCCGGCGGAACCCGCAATATCGCCGGCACGACGCATTTCCATGTAATGCTGGAAAAAGAGCTCGCCGCGCTGCACGGCAAGGAGGCCGCGCTTCTTTTCACGTCCGGCTTCGTCGCCAATGAGGCGACGCTGTCGACGCTTTCCCGGATCCTGCCCGATTGCGTCATCCTTTCTGACGAGCTTAATCACGCCTCGATGATCCAGGGCATCCGCGAAGGGCGCTCCTCGAAGCTCATCTGGCGCCACAACGACGCCGCCCATCTTGAAAAGCTTCTCGCCGATCTGCCGCGCGAGCGCGCGAAGGTCGTCGCTTTTGAGTCCGTCTATTCAATGGACGGCGACATCGCGCCGCTTCGCGAAATTTGCGCGCTGGCGAAAAAGTACAACGCCTTTACCTATCTCGACGAGGTCCACGCTGTCGGCCTTTATGGCGAACAGGGCGGCGGCGTCGCCGAGCGCGAGGGCGTCATGGGCGAGATCGACGTCATTGAGGGCACGCTCGGTAAGGCGTTCGGCGTGATGGGCGGCTACATCGCCTCAAGCGCGGCCTTTGTCGACGCGATCCGCTCCTATGCGTCAGGCTTCATCTTCACGACGGCCTTGTCGCCCGTGCTCGTTGCGGGGGCGCTCGCGAGCGTGCGCCATCTCAAAGGCGCGGCCGATCTCCGCGCGCGTCATCAAGAGCGCGCGGCGAAACTGAAGACGATGCTGGCCGAAGCCGGTCTTCCGGCGATGCCGTCGTCGAGCCATATCGTGCCGGTGCTCGTCGGCGATCCTGTGCAGTGCAAGCTCGTCTGCGACCGCCTGCTTGAAGAGCACGGCAAATATGTGCAGCCCATCAACTATCCGACCGTCCCGAAAGGCACCGAACGGCTCCGGCTTACGCCGACGCCGCTCCACACCGACGCGCATATGGAGGAGCTGGTCGTTGCGCTGAACGACGTTTGGGACGCGCTGAAGCTAAGCCGGGCCGCCTAGGGCTTGTTGAGGCTTGGTTTTCTTTCCCATTCCCAATGTCATTCCGGGGCGCTGCGCGAGGCGGCGAACCCGGAATCCAGCCTGATGACTCTGTTTCTGGATTCCGGATTCCGGCCTTAATC
>JBFXBB010000259.1:0-4322 GCA_050183685.1 Amphiplicatus sp. | reverse complement strand
CTGGTAGTTGCGGCGCTCATTCCTGAAGGAAAAGCCACAATTGAAGGCAAGCACCTCACATACAGTAAACCGCTGACGGGACGCACTGAGCACATTGACCTTGGGCTTGTGGACAGCGTGAAAGATTTGGGCGGTCTCCTTGGAAAGACCGTCACATTGCGCGGGCCATCTACATTCCGAAAGCGAAAAATACGTCGGATTAATGAAGGAGACGCGTTTATCTCCGCCATATATGCTGCGAAAAGTTAGCTGGGCACTGAATGGCCACAGCGCAGAAGGAAGACCCCCCACCGCGTGGGCTACCCCCCAAAACAGGTCAGACATTGGGACCAAACCCTGCCGCGGCGGCGGCATCCATGAGCATCTCGATCTCCTCTTCCTCGCGCTGGCGCACATCCGCCATGTGGCCAGGAGGGAGGAGATCGATGAATTCGCTTTCAAGGAGCGATTGCAAATCGCGCGGCCGCATGGCGTCCAGCTCGACGCATCCGCCCGACCAGTCCTTCGCCCGACTATCGGTTGGCTTTGCCGGGCGGGTCGCCAGATCAAACGCTACGATCTGCTCGGGATTGATCGCGAGCCTTATGAACCATGGTCGATAAGACGGCGCGCGCCCGAGAATGTCTTCCATGTACTGCGCCATGAGTCCTTCAAGGCCGATCGGCGCCGCGACGCCGCTCGGATCGTGATCGCCGAAGACGAAGACTGCGATGCGCTGGCCCATGTCGAGGCTGGCGACAGCGATCTCGGCGAGCATTCGGACATAGGTCTTTGAGCAAAATCCCTTCACCGGGAGGAGCGGCGCGTCGTATTCCTCGCACAGGCTGGCGAGGTGACCGGCCATCGCATCCTTCTCCACAAGCACAAGCGGCTTTACCGGGAGATCATCCCAGACCGGCGCGCGGTATTTCCGCGCATATGCGGAGAGCGCGTCGCTTGCGTTCTCGTAGGTCTCGACGCCGCGAATCCATCGGCTTTCGTCAACAATGTGACCCCAAGCGATACGCCCCGCCTCGCGGAACTCGCCGCACAGGCGGACGACGACGTTCTTGTATTCGCCCTCGCTCTTCTCGATGAGCCCGGCCGAGACCATTCGGTAGAAGAGATGCCGCACAGTCATCGGATACTCCGACGCTATCAACGCCATCGCATCCCCCAGCGCGGCCATCTCTTTCTTTGTTCGTCTCTTCCTCATTCCTACTTCCTGATCGTGCTCATTGGAGGGGCCAGAGCCTTGGGCAAAGAGAGGGCTTGCCCCGGACCTGACCCGGCGCCCCATCTTCCCTCGCGTGCTTCCGTGCTCATCGGAGCCGGCCGTCGCATCGGGCCTTCGCGTCGTGTCGCACCGCGCGAAGGATCGGTTGCTACTTCTCGGTCGCTATGCGTGCTTCCGGCGGTCGGGCTCCAACCTTTCGAGCCACCCTTGGCCTTTGACCGCGCCCCGTGGTAGGCCAGAAATGTCGCGCGCCACTGTCTTGCAAACCGTCCACGCGACACCGAACGCCGCGCGCCAACGCGGCGTTTTCGATTCAGTTCATGGGTCCTCCGCATTTCGGGGAAATATTGCGCCCGCCGGCGCCGATGCTGAGCCGCGCGAAGACGTGCTCCGGCATGAGCACGATGCGCCGTCCGTGGCACTGAACGATCGCGATGTGCGCGGGCCCGATCAACTCTTCGAGGAACGCAAGCTGCTCATCGGTAAGCGACGGGGTTTCGGGCTCCTCGGCATAGACGGGCGAGAGGATTGCACGCGCGACGTCGCCGGGCTTGGCGTGCGGCGCCCATTCGTAGGCGATGCGAGTCCGCGTCATCGCAGGCCCCCGCACGCTAGACAGTAGTCGTTGTAACTCCTTGAAACACCTTGCAGCGAAAATGGAGCGCTAGACAGTCTAAGCCATTGAATTAGATTGGAAGCAGCCGTCCCTCCGGGCCCACCATTTTACATATCTCGCGCCAATGCGCTTTCGCGCATGGCTCCGATGGGGCGCCCTGATCGGGCGGCGGCCGGTCGGCCTTGCGAACCCTGCGGATTCGAAGTTACGCCATTCGGCTCCACCAACGCCGTTGCTCTTTCGCCGACGCGGCGTTTGATCTGGATCGGCGCGGACGGCGCTCTTCAGCCATCGCGTTAACCCCCGCCAGATCGCCGTAGAGAGAGAACTTTTTTGCGCGACGGACACTTCACTAAATCGCCAATCAGTTAAACCGCTCTAGCCGCCGCTTCGCAGCGCCCGTCCCGCCACGGCGCCGAGCTTTTCGACCATCGCCGGGTCGCGCGCTTCGGGCGCCGTGACGATCGCGAAATCGAGAATGCGCTCGATCCCGAGCGGCGAGGGCGCGCGGCTCGGCCCCAACCTTGCCGCAAGGTCGACGAGGAGGCGGCGCGCCGCCGCGCTGTTCGCGCGCATCACGTCGAGAATGTCGGCGACTTCGACCGGTTTTTCCTCCGACCGCCAGCAATCATAATCCGTCACCATCGCGAGCGAGGCGTAAGGAAGCTCGGCCTCGCGGGCGAGTTTCGCCTCGGGCATATTGGTCATGCCGATGACGTCGGCGCCCAAGGCGCGATAGAGATTTGACTCGGCGAGCGAGGAAAATTGCGGCCCGTCGATGCATAGATAGGTCCCGCCTTGCGTATGGGGAACGCCGATTGCGGCCGCCGAGCGCGTCAGCGCCTCGGCGAGGGCCGGACAAACGGGACGCGCCATCGAGACATGCGCGACGAGCCCCGGACCGAAAAAGGACGTCTCCCGCCGCGTCGTGCGGTCGATGAACTGGTCGACAATGACGAAACGACCGGGCGCGAGCGCCTCGCGCAAGGACCCGCAGGCCGAGACCGAGATGAGATCGGTGACGCCCAGGCGCTTCATCGCGTCGATATTGGCCCGATAGTTGATGTCGCCGGGCGGCAGGCGGTGCCCCTCGCCGTGGCGGGCGAGGAAGACGATGTCGACGCCGGCGATCCGTCCACGGACGAGCGGGGCCGAGGGCGCGCCCCAGGGCGTTGAAACGGTCTCGGCGCGCGCGCCGTCGAGCCCCTCAAACGCATAGAGCCCCGATCCGCCGATGACGCCGAGAACGCGCCTCGTCATCGCCGCCAGCCCCTGCGCCAGTCGACGGATTTCGGAACGCTTTCTTTAAGGGCCGCGCTCACAAGACGCCGCTCGACAAGCAATCATGGACATGGAGAAGGCCGATCGCCGCGCCCTTTTCGTCGATGACGAAGAGGGAGGTGATGCGTCCCGCGCTCAAGATCGCGAGCGCCTCGCCGGCGAGCGTGTCGGGACGTACCGTGCGCGGATTTTTCGTCATCACCGCCGAGATCGGCTGGCCCGCGACATTGCGTCCGAAAAGGCGGCGCAGATCGCCGTCGGTGAGAATGCCGGCGAGCCTCTTCTTGCCGTCGACGATCCCGACGCAGCCGAAGCGGGCTTTCGTCATCAGCGCGACCGCCTGTTCGATGGGCGTCGTCTCGTCGCAAATCGGCAGCGCCGGCCCGACATGCATCATGTCGGAGACGCGCCGGAGCGCCGCGCCGAGATTGCCGCCCGGATGGAAGCCCTGAAAGTCGTCCGCCGTAAAGCCGCGCGCGCGCAAAAGCGCGACCGCGATCGCATCGCCCGCCGCCATCATCATCGTCGTCGAGGTGGTCGGCGCGCGCGTCTCGCCGCAAGCCTCGGGCGCGGGCGGCAAAAGCCAGGTCGCATCCGCCGCGCGGTCGAGCGTCGAGCCCGCCCCGCAGGTCAGGGCCGCGACCGGAATCGAGAAGCGCTTGGCATAGGCGAGGAGGTCGCGAAGCTCTGAGGTCTCGCCCGATTTGGACAGGGCCAGAATGGCGTCCGCCCGGGTGATCATGCCGAGATCGCCGTGGCTCGCCTCGGCGGGGTGGATGAAGGTCGCCGGCTTGCCGGTCGAGGCGAGCGTCGCGGCGATCTTGCGCGCGACATGGCCGGACTTGCCGATCCCGGTCACCATCACGCGCCCGCTCGCCCCGTCGAGGAGACGGGCGACCTCCAGAAAGCCGCCATTAAGCGTGTCGGAAAGGCGCCTCAGCCCCTCGATTTCGGCGGCGATGACGTCGCGGGCGGTCGCTAGGGGGTCGGCCAAAGAAAAGCTCCCGGATTGGAGATTAAGGGCGGCGGACCACGGCTTGCGGCGAAGGAAACGAGGCTTCATCTATGCCCAAACGACCGGGCGCGCAACGCGTCGGACGCGCGGCGGCTGACATAAGCGCGGAAATGGGGCTAGGAGAGGCCGGGCGCGAGCAAAGGAGCGTTGATGGCCTCGGTGAGGATACAGCCGGCGATCATGTCGGGCGGGGC
>JBFXBB010000258.1:0-4334 GCA_050183685.1 Amphiplicatus sp. | reverse complement strand
CGCGGCGAGGCTTTCGACCATGCCCAGGATCATTTGCCGGCGGTCGTCCTCGGACATCGACGCGGCCGCGGCGACGTCGGCGCTTGTCGGCCCCCGGCGCGGCGCGGCCTCGCCGAGGAGACGCGCCTCGGCCGCGGCGATCTCCGCGATCACGAAGGGCGCGTTCTGATATCTTTCCCTGGCGCGGGCGAGGATTTCGGCCGCCTTGCCGCGCTCGCCGGCCTGGGCATGGGCCTCGGCGAGGGCAATCCAGTCCGTATACTGCGCGTCTTCTTTCGTGACGGCCGCTTCGAGCTTTGCCTGCGTCGTGAGCGCGTCGCCGAGATCGCCTGAGGCGCCGATGCCGAGATAAAGCGCGATCGCGGCGAGGGGCACCGCGCCGACGCTCATAATCGCGCCGCGGCGGAGATTGGCGGCGACGGCGGAGATCGCCGGCGGCGGCGATTTTTCCGCGCGCGCCGCGGCGAGCAGCCGGCGCTTTGCTTCGAGCCGGGCGGTTTCGGCTTCGTCTTCGGTGATAACGCCGCGCGCAAGATCGCGTTCGACATCGTCGAGCTGAGCGGCGAGATAATCCGTTTCGTCAAAGGAGGGACCGCGCCGCGGCGCCGAGAAGAACGGCCAGGCGAGCGTGATGAGCGCGCCCGCCGCGATTCCGGCGATAATAAACCACAACATCATGCGCGCTCGTTAAGGATTTTCTTCAAGCGCGCCTCCTCCGCTTCGTCAAGCGGGGCGGGCGCCGTCCCGCCGCGCTGCGCGCGCAGATAAAAGGCGGCGCCGAGCCCGCCAAGGACGACCGCGAGAAGCGGGAATGTCCAGAGCAGAAGGGTCTTACCCTCAAAGCGCGGCCTTAGCAGCACATAGTCGCCATAGCGGTCGACAAGGAAGGCGACGGCCTTCTCGTCGCTCGCGCCGGCCTTGATTTGCTCGCGGAGAATGCGGCGCATGTCTTTGGCGAGGGGCGCATTCGATTCGGCGAGGCTCTCGCTCTGGCAGACAACGCAGCGCAGCTCCTTTTCGAGCGCCTCGGCCCGCGCTTCGAGCGCTGGATCGGCGAGCATCTCGTCGGGTTCGACGGCGAAAGCGGGCGACATGAGAAGGAAGAGAGCGAGGACGGCGGCAAGCGGCCCATCCTTCGCAACGCGCCTTCGGCGCTCCTCAGGATGAGACTTTTCCCTGTTGCGACACAGCATAGCCTCATCCTGAGGAGCGCCCCGCAGGGGCGCGTCACGAAGGATCGCCCGCGCGCTCTTCATCCGCGCAGCTCCTCGATCATCGGCCGCAACTTCTTTTCCCAGACCTCCCGCGTGATCGGCCCGACCTGCTTGTAGCGAACCCGGCCTTCGCGATCGATGACGAAGGTCTCCGGCGCGCCGGTGACGCCGAGATCGATGACGACGCGGCCGGCGCTGTCATCGCCGATGCGCTGATAGGGATTGCCGTGCCGCGCAAGCCAGGCCGCGCCCGCGCCGGGCTCGTCCTTCCAATTGACGCCGTAGATCGGAACCGCGTTTTCCTTCGACAGCGCGAGCAGCACGGGGTGTTCGAGAAGGCAGGAGACGCACCAGGAGCCGAAGACATTGATGAGCGCGACCTCGCCCTTCAGATCGGCCGAAGCAAGCCCCTTGTCGAAGCCCTGGATCGGCGGCAGGTCGAATTCCGGGAGCGGACGATCGATCAGCGTCGACGGGATGCGCGACGGGTCGCGCGTCAGCCCGACCGCAAAGGCGAGGCCGATCGCGACAAAAAGCGCGAGCGGGGCGAGGAGAACAAGCCGCTTCATGCCGGCGCCGCCGCCAGTTTTCCCGCCGCGCGCGGCCGCCTTACGCGGTCGCTGATCGAAAAGACGCCGCCGATGACGACGATCGCCGCGCCCCACCACAACGCGCCGACAAAGGGATTGAAATAGAGCCGCACGGGCCAGCCGCGCGCATCCGTCGCCTCGCCGATCGTGATGTAGAGATCGCCGAAAGCGTGCGGTCTGATCGCAGCCTCCGTCGTTTGCATGCCGCGCACCGGATAAAAGCGGCGCTCGGCGGCCATCGTCGCGGCGCGGCCGCCTTTCGACGCCTCAAATATCGCGCGTTCGGCGATATAATTCGGTCCGCGCGCTTCTTCGACATGCTGAAGCGTGATCTCGAAGCCGGCGATCGACGTCTTGCCGCCTTCCTGCATGAAGAGGACGGTCTCGGATTTCCAAAGCGAGATCCCGGCGACGCCGAGGGCGAAAACCGCGAGCCCGAAATGGGCGAGCGCCGCGCCCCAGGCGGCGCGGGGGAGCTCGCGAAGGCGCTTCAGGCTGGCCGCGATCGGCAGGCGGAAGAACTGGCCGCGTTCTTTCAAGTCGGTGACCGCGCCCGCGCCGAGCCAGACGACGAGGGCGATCGCGAACCCGCCCGTAATGACGTTTTTCGGCGCGAGGAGTCCCGCGACGGCGCCCGCGAGGACGGCGAGCGCGCCGGCGGCCCACATCTTGCGCATGACGGCGGGGAGCGCCGCCTTCTTCCAGGGAACAAGCATCGCCGCCGCCGCGAGCGCCAGGATGACGGCGGCGAGAGGAACGAAGACCGCGTTGAAATAAGGCGGCCCGACGGAAAGCTTTTCGCCGGCGAGAACATCGACGAAGAGCGGATAAAAAGTTCCCGTGAAACCGTCGCGCAAGCCGAGACGAGAAGCACATTGTTGACGACGAGCGCGCCCTCCCTGCTCACCGGCGCAAAAGCGCCGGTCGCCGTCAAGGCGGCGCCGCGAAAGGCGAACAGCGTCAGCGCGCCGCCGATCGCTGCAATGAGCATCGCCAGGATGAACACCCCCCGCGCCGGATCGACCGCGAAGGCGTGCACCGACGTCAAAACGCCCGAGCGCACGAGAAAGGTGCCGATGAGGCTCAAGGAGAAAGTCAGGATGGCGAGGAGCGCCGCCCAGCCTTTCAAGGCGTCGCGGCGCTCGACGACGCGGATCGAATGGATGAGCGCCGTCCCCGCGAGCCAGGGCATGAAGGACGCGTTTTCGACCGGGTCCCAGGCCCACCAGCCGCCCCAGCCGAGTTCGTAATAGGCCCACCAGGAGCCGAGCGTGATGCCGATCGTCAGGAAGGACCAGGCCGTGAGCGCCCAGGGCCGCACGAGTCGCGCCCAGACGCTGTCGGCGCGCCCGCGGATGAGCGCGGCGACCGCGAAGGAGAACGGAATCGAAAAGCCGACATAGCCGAGATAGAGAAAGGGCGGATGGACCGCAAGGCCGATATCCTGGAGGAGCGGGTTGAGGTCGCGCCCATCCGGCGCGGCCGGGAAAAGGCGCGCGAAGGGGTTCGACGTAAAGAGGACAAAGGCGATGAAGGCGGCCGCGATCATTCCCTGCACGGATAAAGTCAGGGAATGAAGCGGCGTCGGGATCGCCTTGCCGCCGACGGCGAGCGCCGCGCCGTAAAGCGACAGGATGAAGACCCAGAGCAGCATCGAGCCTTCATGGTTCCCCCAGGCGCCCGTCAGCTTATAAATGAAGGGCTTGGCCGAGTGCGAATTCTCGACGACGTTGACGACGGTGAAGTCGGAGACGGCGTAGGAATATATGAGCGTCGCGAAGGCGCCGGCGACGAGGAGGAAAAGCAGGATCGCGCATTGCCTGCCGAAGGCGGCGAAGCGCTCTTCGCCGATGCGCTCGCCGAGCAGGGGGAGCGCGGCTTGCGCCAGCGCGACAAAAAGCCCGAGGATCAACGCGAAATGGCCGATTTCCGGTATCATGACTGAGTTGTAGGGCAAATCGGGGATCGGGCGATGGGCGCATATCGTCGCCCCCCTTTTGGCCCCTCCTCCCCTCCGTGGGCTTCGCGTCGGGCCTGTCCGCTAAGGACGGGGCTCCGGCGAAAGGAAAGCCGAAAGCCGCGCGATCAGCCCGCGCGTCTCGCGCGCCCGAAGCGCAAGGAGGAGGACAAGACCCGCCCAGGTCGCACAGGCCGTATAGAAAAGCGCGCCGCCGTCGCCCGCGACATTGATCCCAAGCGGGGTGAAGAGGTGGAAGCTGACGGCGCCGGTCATGATCGCGACGCCGAGCGCCGCGCCCAAGGGCTGTAGGAAGCGGAAGCGCGCAAAAATCATCGTCGACAAAAGGATGAGCGATGCAAGAAGCTCCGCGCCGCCGATGACATATTGGCTGAAGAGACCGGCCGGCGCGAAGAGCCCGTCCGCCCCGAAGCCCGCCGCCCATTGATTGAGGTCGCCGAAAATGACCTGCGTCTTCGGCGCATTGGTGAATTTGAAGCGCAGCGAGTCGAGAAAAACCGCCGACGCAAAAAGAACGAGCGCATGGCTTATCCAGTTGCGATAGTCGATCCG
>JBFXBB010000257.1:0-4402 GCA_050183685.1 Amphiplicatus sp. | reverse complement strand
ACGGTCGAGGAGAACATCGTGTTCAAGACGCCGATGGCGATGGCGGGCTGACCCGCCGATGATCGAAATTTATACGGACGGCGCCTGCGCGGGCAATCCCGGTCCTGGCGGCTGGGGCGTGCTCATCATCGAGGGCGGGCGGCGGCGCGAGCTTTTCGGCGGCGAAGCAGCGACGACCAATAACCGGATGGAGCTGACGGCCGCGCTCGAAGCCTTGCGCGCGACGGCGGACGCTTCGGCGGTCATTCTCCACACGGACAGCCAATATTTGCGCAACGGAATCCTTGACTGGATGATCCGCTGGAAAAGGAATGGCTGGCGCACCGCCGACGGCAAGCCGGTGAAAAACAAGGACCTCTGGGAGGCCCTCGACGCCGCGCGCGCCGCGCGCAAGATCGACTGGCGCTGGGTCAAGGGCCATAATGGCGATCCGGGCAATGAACGCGCGGACGAACTCGCCCGGATCGGCCTTGCGAAAGCGGGCTAAAGCTGCCCGAGCATATGCTCCGCGCTCGACGCCTCGAAGGCGCCGGGCTTCTCGATATTGAGAACTTTGACGACGCCATTGTCGATGATCGCCGAAAAGCGCTGCGAACGCTCGCCAAGGCCGAAGCCCTTGCCGTCCATCGTCAGGCCGAGAGCGCGTGTGAAATCGCCATTGCCGTCGGCGAGCATTTCGATCTTGCCGCCGGCATGGTGCGCCTCGCCCCAGGCCTTCATGACAAAGGCGTCGTTGACGGCCATGCAGACAATCTTGTCGACGCCTTTTTTCCGCAGGGCCTCGGCCTGTTCGACGAAGCCGGGCAGGTGCTTGGCCGAGCAGGTCGGCGTGAAAGCGCCCGGCACGGAAAAGAGCGCGACCTTGCCCTTGCCGAGAATTTCCGAGGTTTGGGCTTTTTGCGGGCCGTCCGGGGTCGCGAGCATGACGGCGGCGTCCGGGATTTTGTCTCCGACAGAAATGGTCATGGGGGTCTCCACTCAAAATTTGTTGCGGAATGCGCGCGCCGCTTGTAGCCGCGCGGCGCGCGCTCGTCCACGGCGGGGGCCGCGCAATCGGGCGCCTTGTCACCCAGGGGCGCGCGCCTTAGCTTGGCCCTTATGGCGTCCCCGAATCCAGTCGCCCAAAAGTCGAAGAAAACCCGCGACTTTCTCGCCGGGCAATTGCTGATCGCGATGCCGAATATGACCGATCCGCGCTTTGAGAGGACGGTGCTGATCGTCTGCTCGCATGACGAGCATCACGCGCTGGCGGTCATTCTCAACAAGCCGCTCGCCCATGTCGAATTCGGCGAGCTGCTCGAACAGCTCAGCATCGACCCGCGCGAAGGGATCGGCGGCGATCCCGTCTATTTCGGCGGCCCCGTCCACACCTCAAGGGGGCTCGTCCTGCACTCCCTCGACTATCGCCGCGAAGAGACGCTTGAGGTCGCGCCGGGCGTCGGCATGACCGCGACGCGCGAAGTCCTTGTCGATATAGGCGGGCGGGGCGCCGCCGGCCCGCGCCCCGCCCGCCATCTTCTCGCCGTCGGCTATGCCGGATGGAGCGGGGGGCAGCTCGAAGACGAACTCGCGATGAACGCCTGGGCGCATTGCGCGGCGGAAGCCGATATTGTTTTCGCGCCCGATCCGGAGCGGAGCTGGGCGAAGGCGCTCGCAAGACTTGGCGTCACCGGCGCCATGCTGTCGCCGGAATGGGCCGCGCGCGATTTTGACTCGCCGCTGAATTAAGCCGTAACGACCCCGCTCGAAGAAAGAGTTGCGTTCAAACGGGCCGGACAAACATGCGACGGCGTTGTTGCAACTTCGCCCCGGGACCTTCGGGAAGGACGGGGGCGCCCGCCTCGGAAATCGGCGCCGCGACGCCGGCGCCGTCCGGCTCGCCGAAGGCGAAACCCTGACCGAGCGTGCAGCCGATGGCGCGGGCCGCTTCGGCGAGCGCCTTCGTTTCGACGCCTTCGGCGATGACGGTGAGGCCGAGATCGCGCGCCAGGCCGGCGACAGCGCGCGCGATTTTCGCGCCGTCGCTATTCGCGGCAAGCGCCTCGATGAACGACTTGTCGATTTTCAGATAGTCGAAGGCGAATTTATGCAGATTGCTGAGCGAGGAAAATCCCGCGCCGAAATCGTCAAAGGCGAGCGCCGCGCCCGCTAGCCGCAGCTTGCGGAAGGCCGCGCTCGCGGAAGCCTCGTCGGTGATCGCTTGCGACTCCGTCAACTCAAGCACGATCGATTTCAGCGGCAAATTATGCTCCGCGATCGCTTTTTTGAGGGCGTCGAGGAAGCCCGGATCACGCATCTGCGCGAAAGAAAGATTCATCGCGACAAAGATCGGCTCGCCGCTTTTCGTCTCAGCCGCCAGATGGCTCGCGGCCGCGTTGAGAACAAGTTCGGCGAGCGCGCCGCCCTTGCCGGCCGCCTCGGCCGCCCGCACGAGGTCTTCCGCGCCGGCGCGGGTCTCATTCGCCTTGTCTCCCCGCCAGCGCGCCAGGGCCTCATAGCCCGCGATCTTGCCGTCGCCGAGCGCGACGATCGGCTGAAAAACGACCCCGATCTCGCCCTTTTCGAGCGCGGCCGCGATCTTGCCGGCAAGCGGGTCGACGACGGCCGGGGAGGCTTTGGCCGCCGCCGGCTCTTTTCCCGCCCTCGGCGTCTCGACCGCTTTTTCGACAAAGCAGACGACGCGTTCAAGCTCGCCGCCCGTATCGACGGCGCGCGCGCCGCGAAGACGCACATGGCGCCCGTCGTGGAGCTTCAGTTCG
Organism: Amphiplicatus sp.; assembly: GCA_050183685.1. Classification (GTDB taxonomy): domain Bacteria; phylum Pseudomonadota; class Alphaproteobacteria; order Caulobacterales; family Parvularculaceae; genus Amphiplicatus. The sequence goes on along the minus strand of JBFXBB010000257.1, from coordinate 1,643 downwards.
ACGTCAAAGCGACCGTCGCCCTCGCCTGTCGCGGTGACGCTCTTGTCGAACTTCGCAAGATCGTCCTTGTGAACGAAATGGCGCAGCGCCTCCGGCGTGAAGGGCGCGCGCGAATCCGCTCCCATCAAGCTCGGCAAACCGTCGGTCTGATGCGCGCCATGCGGACACCAGTCCCAAACCGACACGCCGGCATAGTCGAGCACCTGGGCGAGCTGGTTTTCCGAAACCCTGAGCGCCTCCTGATGCGCGGCCGAATGATCCTGATGGTGATGATCCTGCGCCGCGCCGCAACCGTGAAAGCCGAGTTCTTGACTGCGCGGCGCGGCGCTTTCGGCGAGCGCGACAAAGCTCGCCACGAGAACGCCGATGGTGAAAAGCGCTTCGGGAAGAAAGGCGAGCGCCGTATTTCCATTCAAAAACTGCATGAGAACGGGCGCCGCGAGCGCCAGCGCCGCGCCTGGCAGAATAAGGCGCGCGCTCGTCTCGCGCCGCGCCTGTAGACCGGCGAGGATAACGGCGAAAACACCGACCCCGACAAGGCCGCTGCGCATGAGCCCGCTCGCATCGCCGCGCGTGACGAGATTGATGACGCCGATCCCGACAAGAGTCAGCGCAGCGGCGAACATGAGCCCGCCAAGCAGCGCATTGTTGCGGGCGGACTTGATGACAGCCGAAAGGAAAACGATCGCCGCCGCGCCAAACAGGCCTTGCAGGAGCACGACGATGTCCTCGGAAGGCGGCTTAAGAAGGCCCAGCGAAACGAATTGCAACGCGCCGGCCGCGAGGACCATCAAGAGCGCGAAGACCGCCGCGGCCCCGCGGCGAAAGACAGCAAGGCCCGTCAGATAGGCCGCCGCCACCACCAGCGCCCCGACGATCGCGCCGCGTCCCAAATCCAACCCAAACGCGGCGTCGGTCGTCGATGCGCCGCCCAAACCCATCACCGACTCTGAAAGCATGCGTCCTGACTACCCCTGCCCCTTAACAGCCTCGCCTTCGCCCCGCAGCGCCAGCGCGGGGCGGCCCGTGGGATGTCTCCAAAAACGCACTTTGCGCCCCGCATTTCCGTCCATCCCAAATATTGTCTCGCGACAAGCTAGCGAGCGCAAGGCCCGATGAAAAAAAGACCTTCGCCGCAATGCAGCGTGTTCTTTCATCCGCGCGCGCGCCCGGCCGAAAATGCCGAGGCGGTGATCGCGTAGAGGAGATGGTCGCGCCATGCATCATTGATGCGGAGATAATCCTGGGCGCGCCCTTCGAACGCAAAGCCCGCGCCTTCGAGAAGCATGCGCGAGGCGAGATTGTCCGGCTGGCAGGCCGCCTCGACGCGGTTCAGTTCGAGCTGGCGGAAAGCATGATCGAGCACCGCCGCAAGCGCGGCCCGCGCATAGCCGCGGCGGACATAGCGCGCGCCCACCCAATAGCCGAGCGTCGCCGAACGCGAGGCGCCATAGCGGATATTGGAAAGCGTGATCCCGCCGACGAGCGCGTTGTTGGAACATCGGAAAATCAGGAGCGGAAGCGCGCCGCCGCGCCGCATTTCGCGCCAATAGCCTTTCAAGCGGCGCCGGAAGCTTTCCGGCGTCAGGGAGCCCGGCGGCCAGGACGGCTCCCACCGGGTGAGATGCTCGCGGCTATCCTCG
>JBFXBB010000256.1:0-4427 GCA_050183685.1 Amphiplicatus sp. | reverse complement strand
ATGATGGCCGCCTGCCAGCCCTTCGTTTCCGGCGCCATTTCGAAGACCGTCAATCTTCCCGCCCGCGCCTCGATCGGCGATTGCAACCGCGTCTTCCGCCTCGCCCATGAATTGGGCCTCAAGGCGATCGCGCTTTATCGCGACGGCTCGAAACTCTCCCAGCCCCTGACCGCGGCGCTGACGGCGGGCGAGTTCGCCGAGGACGAGGAGGAAGAGAGCCTCGCCGAGGCGCTTGCGAGCGCGCCCGCGGCCAAGCGCTCGAAGATCGTCGCCGAGCGCATCGTCGAACGCATCATCGAACGCGCGCCCGGCCGGCGGCGCCTGCCCGATCGCCGCAAGGGCTATATCCAGAAGGCGATCATCGGCGGCCACAAGGTGTATCTTCACACCGGCGAGTTCGACGACGGCGAACTCGGCGAAGTCTTCATCGACATGCATAAGGAAGGCGCGGCCTTCCGCAGCCTGATGAACAATTTCGCGATCGCCGTCTCGCTCGGGCTGCAATATGGCGTGCCGCTCGAAGAATTCGTCGACGCCTATGTCTTCACCCGCTTCGACCCGTCGGGCGCCGTTCAGGGCAACGACCAGATCAAGCACGCGACCTCGATCCTCGACTATATTTTCCGCGAGCTCGCGATCTCCTATCTCGGCCGTTCGGACCTCGCCCATGTCGACCCGCAGGAATCGGCCGTCGACGCGATCGGCCGCGGCGTCGAGAGCGAAAAGGCGCAGGCCGACGCGACGAAGCTCATCTCCAAAGGCTTTTCGCGCTCGACCGTCACCGACAATCTCGTCGTCTTGAGAGGCGGCGATTTCGACCGCCTGCGAAAGGAAACGCCCGACGCGGAGGACATCGATCCCGCCGCGGCCGAAAGCCGGCGCGCCGCGCCCGAGATCGAGGCGCAGATCGCCAAGCTCGCCGAAGCGGTCAATCAGAAGGCCGCGCCCGGAAGCCTCGCCGCGCCGCGCGGGCCCCGCGAGGCCGCGCGCATCAAGGGCTATGAGGGCGATCCCTGCCATGAATGCGGACAGTTCACGCTGGTGCGGAACGGGACGTGCCTGCGCTGCGACAGTTGCGGCGCGTCGACGGGCTGTTCTTAACGGATTATTGACCATAGGCGCCGGCTTCCGGATTTGACGCTTATCATTAATCAACCGTTGATTTCTGCCCGCCATAATCGGGACATGCTCCGTATCGTGCTGCTCATGATCTTGTTCATGGCCGCGATCTTCACGATCGTGACCAATCTCGCGGCGAAAAGATCCGGCCGCGCGGGCGTCAATCCCGTTTCCTCGATCAGCCGCGGCATCACGAAGAGCCTCAACAGCGCCGACAAGCTCGCGCCCGATCTGTCGGGCGCGCTCGACCGCGTCGAGCGCAATCTGCCGAAGCTCGTCGGCAAGGAGGGCGAGGAAAAGTCCCTCGCGATGAAGGATTTCTCCGGCGCCGATTTCAGCGGCGAGAACCGGGCGAAGGCCGTCTTCGCCGGCGCGCTCGTCGCCAATGCGAGTTTCGTCAACACGCTGCTCGACGGCGCGACCTTCGAAGGCGCGACGGGCGACGGCGCCACTCTCAAAAAAGCGCGCCTCGCAGGAGCGGTCTTCGACGCCTCGGTCTTCAAAGGCGCGGATTTCACCGGCGCCGAACTGCGCGCCGCGACAGCGCGCGCGGCCGACATGACGGGCGCCGTTTTCAACGGCGCCGACCTTTCCTTCATCCGCGCTTCTCTGCTCATCGCAGAAAAAGCCGATTTCACCGGCGCCTATGCGACGGGCGCGGTCTTCAACGAAGCGCGGCTCACCGGCGCGAGCTTCGCCGACGCCGATGCGACCGGCGTCAAATTCACCGGCGCCGACCTTTCCGGCGCGACCTTCGCCAAGGCGAAGATCGAGGCCGCCGATTTCACCGGCGCCAAACTTTACGGCGCGGATCTGTCGGACGCCATCGGCGCCGCGGCTGATCAATTCGCGAAGGCCTGCGCCGACGCCTCGACAAAGCTGCCGGCGGGCGTCGCCGCGCCGGGCTGCTGACGCGCCGCTTATTACGGCGCATCAATAAATTGCTCCGTCTACCGATCGCTCGTCTCGCGGCGGCCGAGCAGGGTCGGATCGAGCGCCTGCAACGCCGCGAGCGCCATCGGAGACAAGAGCGGGCCCGACAAAAGCGGAGACGCGTGCGGCGGACGCAAGGGCGCCGGCCCCAGCGCAGATTTTTTTTCCGGCGCTTCGATGGCGGCGGCCTTGACCGTCGTCTCGGCGAGGCTCGGCGTTTCGGCCTTCGCGGGGCCGGCGCCCATCGATTTCGCCATGCCGGCGATGACCTCGCGCACCGTCTTGGCGCGCGCGCCGTCGTAAAAGACCGCCCGGTTCGCGGCCGCCGCTCTCGGCGCGAGATCGGCCGCGATCGCGTCGGGCGGGGCGGCGAGAAGCTTCACCGCGCCGTTAAGGCCGAGGAAATGCGCGGCGTAGATCTCCGCCGCGCCGGCGGCCCGGCCGAGGCACCGTTCGAGCCCGGCCCGGTTCTCCTCGATGAGTTCGCCGGCGAGCGCTGCGGCTTTTTGCGGATCGAAGCGCAGATCGAGAATCGCCGCGCGCTTGTCGACATCGGCGACCGTAAACCCGCCCGACGGGCTCTTCGCGATGGACGCCGCCTCCGCCGCAAGGCCGTGGCGCGCGCCATAGGCTTTGACGGCGCCGAGCCAGGTCTGCTCGATAAACTGAAAAAGCCCCGCCGCCGAGGACGTCGCCGCCTTCGCCGAGGGATCGAGCGAACTTTCGCGCCGCGCCATATTGTAAAGGACGTCGAAGCCCGCGCCCGTCGCCTCGCTGGCGCGTTTCAGCGCGGCCTTGACGCCCTCCGCGCCGGCAAGCTTTGAAAAGGCTTCGATCTGCATCGCCTCATCCGGTGGTTCCGTTCGATCGTGCGGTTTCAAGGTCAAAAATCTCCTAATGGTTAAAGCGGTCGTCGAAGCGATCATCAAAGCGGTTGGGCGCGAAAGCCCGAATCACAGGCGAGACATCGCCGTCGAGCAGCAGCGCGGCGATCCCCGCCGCGATTTCGGGCGCGAGAAGAACCCCGTGACGATAGGCGCCGAGGGCGTAGACGACGCCCGCCGCTTCGCCGAGCAAGGGCGCCTTGTCGGGCGTGCCGGGCCGAAGCCCCGCCCAACGCTCGGCTTCGGCGAGCCGCGCCGTCGCCGGAACGAGCCGCGCCGCCTCGCCTTTGAAGGCCTCGATCGTCTCGGGGCTCGGCGCGAACGTCGCGTCATGCGGGCGCTCGCTCGCCCCGACAATAATCCGCCCATCCGCCTTCGGGCAGAGATAGGCGCCGGCGCCGCGCACCACATGACGGAGCAAAGACCCGTCCGAGGCGAGCGCCAACGCCTCCCCTTTCACCGGGAAAAGCGGCGGCGCGCCGCCGCCTTCGATCTCGATCGCCGGCGCGAGGGCGCCCGCCGCGAGGACGACGCGATCGGCCTCGATGACGGCGCCGCCCGCCATTTCGACGCGTCCCGCCGCAACGCGCGCGACGACATCTTCGACAAACACCCCGCCGCGCCGCGCGATCGCCCGCCGCAGCGCCGCCGCGAGGCGACGCGCATCGACCTCGCCTTCTTCGGGCGCGAACAGGCCGGCGACGACGTTCTCCGTCAAAGCGGGCTCGCGCCGGCGCGCCGCGCGGCCGTCGAGCCATTCGGCGCCCCGCGCCTGCGTCTCATGGAGCGCTTTCAGCGCCGCCGCCTCTTCCGCGTTAAGGGCAACGCCGAGGACGCCGCGCGCGCGATAGCCGATCGTCATCCCCGCCTCGGCTTCAAGCGCGGCGGCGAAGGATTTCCAACGCGCAAGGCTGGCGACGGATAAAGCACGCAAGCGCGCGCCGAGCAGCCCCTCGCTTTTCTCGAAGGAGGGCGCGAGCATCCCCGCCGCCGCCGCGGTCGCCGCAGGCAAGCGCGCGCCAGCGTCGATGACGGCGACGCGCGCGCCCGACGCCGACAGGCGCCAGGCGATCGAAAGCCCGATCGCGCCGCCGCCGACAATGACGATTTTTTCGCTCATGACCTTCGGCCGCTCCTACTCCTCCTCGCGCCGCGAGAACAGCATCAGCCGCGTCTTCTCTTTCGAGCCCGCCGACGATCCGAAGAAATAATTGACGACCGCCGCCGTCATTGTCGCGAGCGCGCCGAGCATGATCGAAAATTCGGTCTCCGCGCCGGCCGGGAGGCGGCGCGCCACCATCGCCGCGAGCACGCCGAAAAATCCCAGAATGATGAGCGCGCCGAGCGCCGACGGCGTCCAGTCCCGCATCGCCTCTTGCCGCGCGCGCGCGCTCGCCCGGTCGCCGGCGTCGATGCGCGCCTCCTCGACGGCGAGCCCTTTCAGCGCCGCCGCGAAGTCATGCTCGGCCTTGGCGAGCGCGACCAATTGCT
>JBFXBB010000255.1:0-4483 GCA_050183685.1 Amphiplicatus sp. | reverse complement strand
CGGAGAAAGACCTCGCCTCAACCGAGCTTCGGCAGGGCGTGAAAGAGTTTTCCGATTGGCCGACTATCCCGCAGCTTTACGTGAAGGGCGAATTTGTCGGCGGCTGCGACATCGTCCGCGAGATGTTCGAGACGGGCGAGTTGAAAAAGCTCCTCGCCGACAAGGGCGTCACGGTCACGGCCTAAGCGGCGCCTAACGCCCCCTCAACGCGCACATCAACAGCCTTGCTGACTCGACATTGAACGGGTCGCCGACAAGCGCGCGGCCCGCATGTTTGCGCGCGGCGGCGAGGCGGCGCCCGCTGAGCGCCCACCATCCCCATTTGCGATGCGTCGCCGCTTTTGATTCGGCTTCCCGGGCGACGCGCTCGCAAGGCTTGCGCGTGTCCCCGCGCCGGCGATGCGCATCGGCGACCGCGCGGTCGATCTCGCGCTCCTGCTCCAGGACCCGCGTGAAGCCGATTTTCCGAAAATGCTCGCGATATTTGAGCAGCGGCGTTTGTATATTCGCAACCCTGCCGTATTCGGCGAGCTTCAGGAAGAGATCGAGATCCTCGACGCACCGAAAAGCCGGATCGTAACCGCCGACCGCCAGCACCGCCGCTTTCCGGTAGATGACGCTCGGGTGATAGATAAGCTGGCCGGCGCTCGCCATCAGCCCGCCGTCGATGTCCTCATGGGTGAAGGCGTCGCCCATCTCGACGAGTTCGTCGCCGTCGGGATCAATGATGACGACCCGCGAACCGACAAGGACGAGTTCGGGATCGGCGTCGAGACGGGCGAGCTGCGCGGCGAAGCGGCCCGGCAGGCTCACATCATCCGCGTCCATGCGCGCGATCAGCGGCGCTTTGGCGAGCCTGACGCCCTGATTGAGGCGTCGCGCAACCCCGACATTGGCGTCGTCGCGGAGATAACGGATGCGGCTGTCCCGCGCGGCATAGGCGCGCGCAATGTCAGGCGTCCTGTCCGTCGAGCCGTCGTCGAGGATGAGGAATTCGTAATCGGACGCCGTTTGCCCCAGGATGCTTTCGATCGCTTCCGCAAGATAAGCCTCGCCATTGAAGACCGGCATGACGACGGACAGGCGGGGCATGATATCTCCCATGACGAATGCAAGGCCGACCGTGTAATATGGGCGTCGCTGGAAGAATACTTAGAAAGCGCTAATCTTTTCCCGATGCCGGATTGCGCCGAATTCCCGCTTTTGCCGGCCGTCATCGAGGACTGGTTCTCCTCGCGCGGCTGGCGTCCGCGACCGCATCAGCTTGAATGTCTCGCCGCCGCGCGGGAGAAACGCTCCTGTCTCGTGATCGCGCCGACGGGCGCGGGCAAAACGCTTGCGGGATTTCTGCCGAGCCTTGTCGATCTCGCGGCGGGCGGGGCGAGAGAGGGCGTGCACACGCTTTATATCTCGCCCCTGAAGGCGCTCGCCGTCGACATCGCGCGCAATCTCGCCGCGCCGGTCAAAGAGATGAACTTGTCGATCTCGATCGAAACGCGGACCGGCGATACGCCGCCGTCGCGGCGTCAGCGCCAGAAATATCGCCCCCCGGACATTTTGCTGACGACGCCGGAGCAGGTCGCGCTCCTTCTCGCAAACAAGGATGCGGGGCGGCTGTTTGCAGGACTGAAGGCGGTCGTCATCGATGAATTGCACGCCGTCGTCAACGGCAAGCGCGGCCATCTTCTCGCGCTCGGTCTGGCGCGGCTGCGCCGCCATGCGCCGGAGCTTCGCGCGACGGGGCTTTCGGCGACCGTGCCGGCGCCCGCGCCGCTCCTCGATTTTCTCATCCCCCAGAATGAGGGCGCTGAGCCCGCGCGCCTCATCCGCGCCGAGGGCGGCGCGCGCCCATCCGTCCGTGTACTGGATTCTGACAGCCCCATCCCCTGGGCCGGCCATTCGGCGCGTCACGCCTTCAGGGAAGTCTATGAGGCGATCCGCGCCTCGAAGCTGACGCTTGTCTTTGTAAACACGCGGAGCCAGGCCGAGCGCGCCTTCGAGGCGCTGTGGCGGATGAATGACGACAATCTCCCGATCGCGCTGCATCACGGCTCGCTCGACGTCGAACGGCGGCGCAAGGTCGAGGCGGCGATGACGAGGGGCGCGCTCCGCGCGGTCGTCGCGACCTCGACGCTCGATCTCGGCGTCGATTGGGGCGATGTCGATCTCGTCATCCAGATGGGCGCGCCGAAGGGCGCAAGCCGGTTGACGCAGCGCATCGGGCGCGCCAATCACCGCATGGACGAGCCGTCCTCGGCGCTGCTCATTCCCGGCAACCGCTTCGAGGTGCTCGAATGTCTCGCCGCGAAAGAGGCGATCGACGAAGGCGCGCTCGACGGCGAGGCCCCCGGCGAGGGCGCGCTCGACGTCCTCGCCCAGCATGTGCTCGGCATGGCCTGCGCCGCGCCGTTCGATCCGGACGCGCTCTACCGGGAAATCGTCTCGGCCGCGCCCTATGCGAGGCTTTCGCGCGCGGTCTTCGAGGAGATCTTGGCCTTCGTCGCGACCGGCGGCTATGCGCTCAACGCCTATGACCGCTTCAAGCGCGTCGTCAAAACGAAAGAGGGACTCTATCGCGTCAGGAGCCCCGAGGTCGCGCAGCGCTATCGGATGAATGTCGGAACGATCGTCGAGGCGCCGGCGTTCACGATCCGCCTCGCCGCCGGAAAGCCGATGCGCGCGGGACGAAAGCTCGGAACGGTCGAGGAGTGGTTCGTCGAAGGCCTCGCGCCCGGCGACACTTTTCTTTTCGCCGGCGAGATCCTGCGTTTTCTCGGAATCGAGGGGACGGACGCGCTCGTCGCGCGCGCGCCGGGCGAGGACCCGCGCATTCCGACCTGGAATGGCGGCAAATTCCCGCTGACGACCTATCTGGCGGACCGCGTGCGGCGGATGATCCATGACGTCGCGCGCTGGCCCTCCTTGCCCGATCCGTTGCGCGACTGGCTCGAAACGCAGCGCGAGGCTTCGCTCATCCCGGCCCCGGACCAGCTCCTCGTCGAGACCTTTCCGCATCGGAATCGTTTTTTCCTCGTCTGCTATCCCTTCGATGGCCGCCTGGCGCATCAAACGCTCGGCACATTGCTGACGCGCCGGTTGGAAAGACTCGGCGTGCAACCCCTCGGCTTTGTTCCGGGCGAATATTCGCTCTCCGTCTGGGGACGGAAGGATATGAGCGGCCTCGATATGGCGGACCTCTTCGCCGAGGACATGCTGGGCGAGGATCTCGAAAACTGGCTTCAGGACTCGATGGTGATGAAGCGGACCTTTCGGAACTGCGCGGTCATCGCCGGCCTCATCGAGCGGCGCTATCCGGGCCAGGAAAAGACGGGCCGGCAGATCTCCTTTTCCTCCGACCTCCTTTATGACGTCCTCAAGGAGCACGAGCCGAACCATGTTCTCCTGAAAGCCGCCTGGGCGGACGCCGCCGGCGGCTATCTCGATTTGAAGCGCCTTTCCGGCCTCCTCGCGCGGGCGAAGGGCCGGCTCGTCCATGCAGGGCTCGACCGCGTCTCGCCGCTTGCGGTTCCGGTGATGCTCGAAATAAACAAGGAGACGATCCACGGCGAAGCGCAGGAGGCGATGCTGAAGGAAGCCTCGGACGCGCTCATTGCGGAGGCGATGCGGCGGGCGTGAAGTTCGAGGTCAGCGGCGTTTCCCTCATCCCGACCCCTGAAGGCGCACTTTGGTGGCCCGAAGAAAAGACGCTCGTCGTCGCTGACCTGCATTTCGAGAAGGGCTCATCCTTCGCCGCGCGGGGCGTGCTCATCCCGCCTTATGACACGCGCTCGACGCTTCGCCGGCTCGCCGCGCTCACGACTCGCCTAAGGCCGGCGCGGGTCATTTCGCTCGGCGACGCCTTTCATGATCGCGGCGCCGAAACGCGCATGGATGAAGCGGACGCGGCGCGCCTCGCCGCGCTCATCGCCGGCGTCGAATGGATCTGGGCGCTCGGCAATCACGATCCCGCGCCGCCGACGCGCTTCAAGGGCGAGGTCGTCGCCGCCAAGCGCCTCGGCCCGCTCATCTTCCGTCATGAGCCGACGGCGGGCGCTTCGCCGGGCGAAATCGCCGGCCATCTTCACCCTTGCGCGCGCGTCAGGACCGAGAGCCGCGTGCAGCGCCGGCGCTGTTTCGCGACCGACGGCGCGCGGCTCGTCCTGCCCGCTTTCGGCGCTTATGCGGGCGGCCTCAATGTGCTCGACGAGGCTTTCGCGAACATCCTCCCGACGCCGACCGTCTGGGCGCTTGGCCGCAGGGAGGTCTATGCGATCGCGGCGCGGCGCCTCATCGCTGAGCCGGCCCGCCGGATCGCCTAGCGTCCGTGCTCTCGGATTGATCGCCGTATGATCTAGCTGTTCAGTCCCGAAGAGAGGTGGAATCACGCTAACTGATTCCGCCTCATTTCGGGAGCGTCTATGGGACAAGTACTTCACGGCTGCGCCAAGACCACTCACGCCGTCCGAGCGGCAATACAGCGATC
>JBFXBB010000254.1:0-4496 GCA_050183685.1 Amphiplicatus sp. | reverse complement strand
GGCGAGAAGACGACCATCGCAACCGCAAAGATGGCGCCGATGACGGGCAGGGCGCTGTCGCCGACGGCGCCCGGCATGTCGACATGGCCGAAAGGGATGCCGATGATCAGCGCCTGGCGCAGCATGTTGTCGGCGAAGGCGCCGAGACAGAAAGCGGTCCATAAGGGCCAGAAGCGGCGCTGACGGACCAGCACCTAAGCGAGCCCCGCTCTCCCGATGGCGAGAAACTTGGCGCGGCGATGGGCGCGCAGCGCCTCGGGCGACATATGTTCGAGTTCATGAATCGCGGCCTCGACCGCGTCGCCGAGCCGCTCGATCGTCAATTCGACATCGCGATGCGCGCCGCCGACGGGTTCGGGAATGACGCCGTCAATGACGCCGAGCGCCAACAAATCGGCGGCGGCGATCTTCATCGCCTCGGCGGCCTCCGGCCCCTTCGCCTCGCCCTTGCCGGCCGCGTCCTTCCACAGGATCGAGGCGCAGCCCTCCGGCGAGATGACGGAATAAACGGAATGCTCCAGCATCAAGACCTTGTTCGCCGCGGCGAGCGCGACGGCGCCGCCCGAGCCGCCCTCGCCGACAATGACCGAGACGAGCGGCGCGCCGAGGCTGAGGCATTTTTCCGTACAGCTTGCAATCGCCTCGGCCTGACCGCGCTCTTCCGCGCCGCGCCCCGGATAGGCGCCGGGCGTGTCGACAAGCGTGACGACGGGAAGCGCGAAATGCTCCGCCATCGCCATCAGGCGGACCGCCTTTCGATAGCCTTCCGGCGAGGCCATGCCGAAATTATGCTTCACCCGGCTCGCCGTGTCGGCGCCCTTTTCATGGCCGATCAGCATGATCGAGCGCCCTCTGAGGCGCGCCGGGCCGCCGAGGATCGCGGCGTCCTCGCCGAAGCTGCGATCGCCCGCAAGCGGGGTGAAATCCTCGACCAGCAGGCGGACATAGTCGGAAAAATGCGGCCGTCCCGCATGGCGCGCGACCTGCGTCTTCTGCCAGCGCGAGAGCTTGCCATAGGTGTCGGCGAGAAGCTGGTCGGCCTTGGCCTGAAGCTTGTCGATCTCTTCGGCGACATTGACCCCGGCGCCGGGGTCCATCTGCTTGAGATCGGCGATGCGCCCTTCGAGTTCGGCGATCGGCTTTTCAAATTCGAGATAGGTGCGCATAGGGAGGTTGTAGGTTGTAGGTTGTAGGTAGTAGGTTGTAGGTTGCAGCGAGGTTAATGCTGACGGTCGCCAAGCTCGGGCTTGAATTCGATTCCGGATTGCTCGCCCCTCACCGTCCCATACAAGCTGCAACCTGCAACCTACAACCTCTTCTTCGCTAAAGGATGCTTCGTGAACACCAGATCGCGCAGGCGGTCCTGCGCGACATGAGTGTAAATCTGCGTCGTCGTGATGTCGGCGTGCCCGAGCATTTGCTGGACGCTCCTTAAATCCGCGCCGCCGTCGAGGAGATGCGTCGCAAAGGCATGGCGCAGAACATGCGGCGACAGGCGCGAAGGCTCAACGCCGGCCGCAATGGCGAGGTCTTTCAGCATTTGCGCGAACCGCGCCGCGGTGACATGGCCCGATTTGCCCCGCGAGGGAAAGAGAAAAGGCGAATCCGTCTCCTTCGGCAAAAAAGCCGCGCGGGCGGCGAGATAGGCGTCGAGCGCCGCAGCGGCCGCGCGCCCGAGCGGCGCGAGGCGCTCCTTGCCGCCCTTGCCGCGCACCAAAAGATAAGGCTGGCCGCGCCGATAGGCGGCGAGCGGCAGCGAGACCAGCTCCGAAACCCTGAGGCCGGCGGCGTAGAGCGTCTCGATCATCGCGCGAAGACGAAGCGCTTTCGGCCCGTCCCCCCCGGCTGCGGCGATGAGCCGGACCGTCTCCTCCTCGGAGAGGATTTTCGGCAAGGGCCGTTTCGTCCGTGGACGGTCGATCGAGGCGGCCGGATTGTCGCTCCTCATCCCCTCGGCGTAGAGAAACCGATAGAACTGGCGAAGCGCCGAGACCTTGAGCGCGGCCGTCGCCGCCGAAAGCCCGGCTTTTTCAAGCGCGGCGAGGAAAGCGGCGATGTCGTCGGCGCCGGCGCTTTCGAGCGACTCGCCGCGCTTCTTCGCGAAAGCCTCGAAACGCTCAAGATCGCGCCCATAGTTTTTCAGCGTGTTCGCCGCCGCGCCGCGCTCGACCGCCATCATCTCAAGAAAGAGGCCGAGGGCGCTCACGGCGCGGATCTGGGCTTCAGGCGCGGCATGAGCCCGCCCTCTGACGGACGCGCGCCCTCGCCCGACGCCGGGATCGCCATCAGAGCCTCGCCGCCGGGATTCGCCGGGCTGAAACGCGCGCGCCAGGCCCGTTCGAATTCCATCCGTCTACAAAGCTCATTAAGACCGGCCGCGCGGAGCGACTGGCCGATGACGGCGCCCGCGACGGCGTCGCCCGGAGCGGCCGCCTCCGACATCGCCAGCGCGGCGAGCCCCGCCTGGCCTGGTATGGCCTCAATCGCGGCGTCGAACGCGGCCTCGACAATGCGGGCGAGCGCGCCCTCATCGGCCGCCCCGGCGCCGGGCGCATTTGCCCGCGTCTGCGCGCCGAGATCGATTTTCGCCGCTTCGGCGACCGCCGAGGCCGAAATCGGATCGAGCACGGCGAGAAGCTCGACAAGCTCGATAATAGTCATCGCAAGGTCTTCATCGAGCGCGTCGACGCCGCGCCCGCCGATCGCCGCGAAAAGCCAGCGCGCCGCGCCGTCGCCGTCGCCGACCGCCATGCGGGCGAGCGAAAACCGCGCCGCCTCGCGCGCGTCGACGAGCGCGCCCTCAAGCGCGACAATATCGTCGGAATAGAGAACGGCGCCGGCATGGGCGCGCTCGAAACTGTCCGCGATCGACAAAGCGAGCGCGATGCGCGCCGCCTTGTCGCGCAGAAATTCGGGCGCGGTCATCTGCTTGACGGACTGGAAGAGAACGACATCCGTCATCGGATCGTCAGGCCGCGCCTCGCTAATCTCGACCGCCCGGCCGAGATCGGCGACGTCGACTTTCATTGTTTCATAAAAGACTTCAAGCTCGCTCGCCGTCAGGACGCCCATCGCCGCGGCGCGGTCGGCGGCGGCGACGCGCGTCGCCGGATCGAGCGTCGTATCATTGGCGGCGGCGGCCGCGACCCCGCCATCCGCCTCAGCAAGGAGCGCCGGCGAGAGCGCAAGCCCCAATTGGCGCAGCGCCGCGAGTTGCAGCGCGTTTCGCGGCGCGACCGGCGTTTTCGGCGCCGCGCCCGTCACGAGCGCCGGCAAGAGCCGCTCGTCGGCCGCGTCGAGCGCGCCCCCTTCGCGCAGGAGATTGAGGGTGAGATCGGCCGCGTCCCGTTCGCCTGAGGCCGCATAGCAAAGCAGGCGCAGCTTCACCCAGAAATCGGCCGCGCGGCCGGCGCGGAGAGCGGCGTTGCGCTGGCAGGCGCTCGCCATATCGCCCGCCAGAAGATCCGCCGTCGCGAGCGCGCGCATCACATAAGGATCATTGCGCGGCGCATTGGAAAGGCTGGCGATCGTCCGAGCCTCGTCGAGAAAGCCGGCGCGGGCGAGCGCGAGGAGCTTCCTGCCGCCAAGCGAGGGCTCGGCGCCCGCCGGGCTCTCGCCCTCCGAAAGCAGGACGCGGCGCATCGCCTCGCCCAAAGCCGGCCCTTGCGGGCTCGCCGGGACGCGATCGAGCAGGAAAGCGAGCGTCTTCGCGTCCGCGCCGCGCCACAGCGTCGGGGCGAGCGCGCCGTCGGCGCGCGTCAGCATGCCCGTCGCGAAAGCGTCCTTGGCGAGCGGCGCCGTCTCGACCGCCGGCGGCAGCGCGACCTGCGCCCCAGCCCCGCCAAGCGCCGCCATGCAAACCGCGCCGACGGCCGCCGCGGGACGAATGACGCTAGGAATTCCCCGCACCGATCGCCTCCTGCTCGATCACCCTCGTCTCGGGCTGCAACAGCGCGCCGTAAACGAAAAGCCCGGCGAGCGCGAGAAGCGCCAGGAGAACGATAATCAGGAAGAACCGCATGAACCCCTCTCAAGGTTGTAGGTTGTAGGTTGCAGGTTGTTCGTTGGGGCAGGAATTTCGCCTTACAACCTACAACCTGCAACCTATAACCTCGCTGGCGCTCGCCCCTCGCCTTGTCTACATCTTACCGCCATGACTCATGGGAAAAAAAGGCCGGCGGACCCCGAAATTGTGGGGCCGGACCGCCATATAGTGCTTGTCGGCATGATGGGGGCCGGTAAAACCACCATCGGCAAGCGGCTGGCCGAGCGTCTCGGCCTTGCTTTCCGCGATGCGGACGCCGAGATCGAGAAGGCGGCCGGCATGAGCATCGCCGAGCTCTTCGCCGCGCATGGCGAAGAGAGTTTCCGAAAAGGGGAGGCCCAGGTGATCGCGCGCCTTCTTTGCGAACCGGCGCATGTCTTGGCGACCGGCGGCGGCGCGGTGCTCTCGCCGCAAACGCGCCGTCTCATTAAGGAGAAAGCGCTCTCGATCT
>JBFXBB010000253.1:0-4519 GCA_050183685.1 Amphiplicatus sp. | reverse complement strand
TGACGCCGAGCAGCTTCATGTCGCGCTCGATTTCGGTTCGAATGTTGCCGAGCGCGCGTTCGACCCCGGCCTGTCCCGCCGCCGCAAGCGCATAAAGATAAAAGCGCCCGCCCGAGCAAGCCTTCGCGCCGGCCGCAAGCGCCTTCAGAACATGGACGCCCCGGCGCACGCCGCCATCGAGAATGATGTCGATCTGATCGCCGACGGCGTCGGCGATTTCCGAAATCTGGTCGAATGGCGCGCGCGATCCGTCGAGCTGGCGCCCGCCATGATTTGAAACCATGATGGCGTCGGCGCCGATGTCGACCGCGCGGCGGGCGTCGCCGACGCTCATGACGCCCTTAAGGCAGAACGGCCCGCCCCACTTCGCGCGAAGCGCTTCGGCGTCCGACCAGGTCATCGATTGATCCAGCATGGTCGAGAAGTACTCGCCCACGGAGACGGCGACATTTGAGCCTTCACGCACGTGGTCCTTGAGCTCCACAAGCTCGAACCCGCCATGTGAAAAATAGTTGAACGCCCAGAACGGGTGGACCGCAAAACTCAACAGACTTTTCAACGTCAGACGCGGCGGCGAGGTAAAGCCTGTGCGCAGATCGCGTTCGCGGTTGCCGCCCGTGATCGTATCGACGGTGAGCGCAAGGACATTGAAATTCGCCGCCTTGGCGCGTTCCAACATCGATTGATTAAGCCCCCGGTCCTTGTGGAAATAGAACTGGAACATCTTCGGCGTGCTGATGAGTCCGCCGATCTCCTGAAGGCTCACCGTGCCGAGGGAAGAAACGCCGAACATGGTTCCGAATTTCTCCGCCGCGCGCGCGACCGCGCGCTCGCCCTCATGGTGAAAGAGCCTTTGCAGCGCGGTCGGCGAACAGAAAATAGGCATCGCCAGCTTCTGGCCCATCACGGCGACGGACATATCGACATGTTCGACGCCGGCAAGCACGTTCGGGACAAGATCGCTGTCGTCAAAGGCGGCAGTGTTGCGCCGATAGGTCACTTCGTCATCGGCTGCGCCGTCTATATAGTGAAAAATAGGCCCTGGCAGACGCTGCTTTGCGAGCGCGCGCAAATCGTCGACATTATGACAAGACCGAAGCGTTCGGAGCATATCGCTTTCTTCACCGTTTGACGGGAATTTGCATGAGCGGAGGCGAAGCCGCTTACGGCGCGGTCAAGCAGCGCGGGGCGGTTAGCCGGCGAGGGAGATCATCCATTTCGCCATCGCATGCCAGAGGGCCGTGTCGGAAAATGGCGCCTTCAAAATCTGGATGCTGATCGCGAAACCGGCCGCCCACCAATAGGCGGGATGCGGCTTGCCGCGCGTGCGCCAGTCGTAAATCATGCCGGCGACGATAAAGAGATCCGCGATGAGCGAAGGGGGCGTCAATGCGCCAACGGGCGGGGGCGGCCCCTGCAATCCGGCGAGACCGACATTTTCTTGCAAAGGCGGCATATGACCGCCCATCATCACATAAGCGATATAAAGACGCGCAATCGCCGCATCGAGCGTGATCGCAGTCGCCGCGAGCATCAGGCGTTTGTGCCATTCGGGGCGATTCACGTTTGCAATGGCGGCTGTGACAAGAACGGCGAATATCAATATGGCCGCCATCGGCAATATCATGGCCGCCTCGCCGGCATTTGCATAGCCCGCCGCAGTTGCGCGCACGCCGGAGTTGATTCCCGCGAGCATGCCGAAAATAACCATAGAGGTTGCGAGCGACACGCCGATCATGCCGATGCTTTTGTGACGCGCCAAATTCCCCGCCGCCGCCAGCCAGGCCTGATAAACGGCAAGAAACATCCATCCATAAAAAACGATGGCGTGGGCGGCGATGATCGCGATGCGTTCGGGCGCGCCTTGCGCCAAAGGAATCCAGAAAGTCGGCGCAAAGCCGATGAAAGCGACGGCGGTCATCGCTGCGGCCGTCCAAAGATAAAAACGCGGCCTGCGCAATGCGCCGGCGCGCGGCATGGAGTCGATTGTCGTTGTTGTCATTGCCCGTCCTCTGCGTCGAAAGCGGCCCAGCGTATGCCAAGGCGGCCCCTAGGCAAGAGGTTTCTTTCGGAGGAGGGGGTTTCCGGATCAATCGCCCCCTAAACGTCTTAGGGGCTATGCATTTGGAAATAGAGCCCGTCCGGCCACGCCCGGTATTCGCCGGCTACGGACGTCTCTCGCCGCGTCCTACGGGCGCGCGTCTATTTCCGGGATTATACTTAGATCAAGGCGAGCCTTGTTGAGAAAGTCCCCTATGACTGCGCGCGTCTCTTGCTCATGCTCGACAAGCAAATGCCCGCCCGTTTCAAAGAGGACGAGTTTCGCGTTCGGTATCGTCTCCGCGGCGAATTCGGCGGCCGGCAGCGTATTGAAAAGATCGTCCCTTGCGGAGATAACGAGCGTCGGCGCGCTGATCTTCTCCAATGGCAGGCGATGAAGATCAGGATGACTGTCAATGTTGATGCCCGGAAAGCGCCGCGATAGCGGCTGGATGCTCCGAACCAG
Source organism: Amphiplicatus sp. (assembly GCA_050183685.1). Lineage (GTDB taxonomy): Bacteria > Pseudomonadota > Alphaproteobacteria > Caulobacterales > Parvularculaceae > Amphiplicatus. The sequence goes on along the minus strand of JBFXBB010000253.1, from coordinate 2,013 downwards.
CCGCATCACGCGGTCCCGCTGTTCTCTCGTCGCGGCGGCGACGATCCTGGGAGGAACCCCCATGAATCGGATCAGCACGGAGGGGGCGAGTTTCTTCATCGTCCACCAGGCAAAGTCGGCGCCGGCGTTGACGGCCCAGAAAACAAATCGGCTTCCGCGGCTTGCTTCGACGGCGACCGGGCTCGTCGGCGAATATGTCCCCGGCGCGATGAGAATGAGCGCGGCGACGCTGTCGGAATGCCGAAGCGCGAGTTCGACCGCCGAACGGGCGCCGGCCGATACGCCGACGATAATCGCCTTTTCAATCCCGAGTTCGGCAAGAAGGGCTGCATGAGCGTCTGCCTGCGCCGCTGGAGAGACGTCGACCGGGATCGGCGCGCCAAGATAGCCGAAGCGAGACGGTGCGATGACGTGATACGCGTCCCCGCAAAAGTCCTCTGCGATCGCAAGGCCCTGATCATAGCCGCCGCCGGCGCCGTGGATGGAGAGGAGAGGCCTGCCGGCGCCCTTCTCCGCGTACTCGATTTTCCCCGCCGCCGTGTCGGCTATTCGACTTCCCGTGGCGACAACGGCGCGCGCCCGACCCATATCGTTGGAATAGGAGAGGAAAACAACGCCGGCCCCCGCGGCGAGCGCCGTCAACGCAACGGCGAACAGGAAGGTTCTACGCATGGAGAGCGCCCAATGTTCCGACATTGGATGTTCAACAGTGTTTTTGCATCGTCGCGTTGATGCAGCTCAATCCTTGCCGTTCGCGGCGCCTGATTTTCGCAAAAGCGCGCCAAGGCGGGTTCGGCCGAGCGGCGCTTCGCCGATTCAATAGAGATTGGAAAAGCAAAATCAGCGCTTCAGCTTATCGAATAAATCCACAAGCTCGGACACTTTTTCGCGCTGCGACTTGGCGTCGCCTGAGGCGATGGCGTCTTCGACGCAATGGGCCGCATGGTCTTTCAGGATTTCGCTTTCGGCTTTTGAGAAGGCGGCTTTCACGGCCTGCATCTGATGGAGAATATCGATGCAATAGCGATTCTCTTCAAGCATGCGCGCAATGCCCCGCACCTGCCCCTCGATTCGTTTCAGTCGCTTGAGCGTCGCTTCGGAACCCGACATTGACATATACCTGCTAGGGGTATAAGTAGGCGATAGATCATGGACGGTCAACGTCGATGTTTGACGCCTTACGCAAAAGCCTTGCGATTATCGCCGCGCTGCTCTTCAGCGTGGGATACGCCGTCGGCTGCCCCTGTGTCGCCGGAGGGGCGATGGCTCATCATGTCCATCAAACCTCAGGCGCCGGTCAAGACCGTCATGCCTTCGAAAGCGGGCATGCCGGGCATGCGGCGGCCGGCCGCGATCATCATCAGACAGTCCCTTGCGAGAAAGGGCCCCGCGACTGCGCCCATTGCAACGCCGCTGCGCTCGCCGGTTCGGCGACGGTCGGCGACGGACTTGTCGCCCCGTCGGGTTCGGCAAAACCGATTGCGTTCGCTTCGCCGTTCGTTTCGCCTGCCCCGCGGGCTGTTTCCTTTGATGCAAGCCGCCGCCGGCTCAAATGGGCGGAGCCGCCGCCCCTTCCGTCTCCTGTCGGCCTGAAAATCCGCTTACGGAATTAATTCAGACTAGCAGCTAGCCGGTCGGCGTGCGGGCGGCCGCAAAGCCGCCTCGCCGGAAAAACTCTCTGTCGTCATCAGTTCAACATGCGGCCTTTGTTTCGCAAAACCCCCAAATTAACAGGAGACAAACCATGAATCGTCAAACGAGCACGCTCGCCGTCGCTGTAGTCGGCGCCCTGATTATCTCGTCTGCGCTCGCGGCAGAACCTGAAGCAACCATGCCGCGCCCAATGGGGCAGGGCATGAATCCGGAAATGAATCACGCCTGCGGACTGCCGATGGGAGACGGCGTCATCAAATCGATGGATGTCGGCGAATCCAAGGTCAGCATCGCCTATGAGCCGATCAAGGCGCTGGACTGGGACAACGGAACAAAGAAATTCGCCGTGACAAGGCCCGT
>JBFXBB010000252.1:0-4524 GCA_050183685.1 Amphiplicatus sp. | reverse complement strand
CCCTGAGCGAAGCTAGCCGAGAATTAGGAGTAGATATCAACACGCTCAAAAAGCGCTGCCGCAGCTTGTCATTTCCCCTATACACTTCCCATGATCCGGCGCTGCAGAAGGCGCCGCCAAAGGATGGTCGGGCCGGGCTGATCCCGATCTCTATAAACGGCGTAGCCTATCGTTCGATCAGCGCCGCTTCCCAATCGACAGGAGAGCCTCGCGCATCGATCCGATCAAAGTTGGAAGACCACGCCTTCCCGAATTACAAGAAACTGCACGCGTGACGATCCGGGCATTGGCTGCCGGGGCCGCCGTGGCAAGGCGCCCATGGTCCATCGCGACGAGACTCCGACGATGTCAGTCCCAAAGGACAAGAGCGTGACGCAATTGACAGCGGCACCATTCGCGCCCATATTCGACCCTGAAGAGGAGCGAATATGCCTGAGGCCGCCGATTTCACCATCCGTGAGACCGCCGCGCTCGCCGGCGTCGGCAAGACCGCCGTCGATAAGGCGATCGAGACCGAGGTCGTGCGCGCGCGCAAGGGCAAGGCCCGCCTCAAGGGAGGAACCACCCGCTATCTGCCGATTTCGGCCATTGTCTATTTTACGGCGATCGAGCGCTCTGGCCTCGGGCCGACGCTCGCCGTCAAATATAAGAGGCGCATCTTCTCCGAGATCGCGAAGGGCGGACCTACGCTCGCCGCCATCGAGTTCGCCCCGGGCGCGAAGCTCGACGTCAAGAAGCTCGCTGCGGACCGGTTCCGCGCGGCTCGGCGCTACCGGATTGCCCGCGACAAGCACATCGTCGCGAACGAGGAGATTCTCGGCGGCACGCCCGTCATCAAAGGCACGCGCATGAGCGTTTATTCCGTGCTCGCCCGGATTCAAGCAGGGGAATCGCTCGATGCCCTTCATCGCGACAATCCCGACATTCCGCTTGAGGCGCTTGAAGCCGCCGAGATCTATGCGCGCGCCCACCCGTTACGCGGCAAGCCGGGCGGGCGCCCCTGGCGCAACGCCGCGTAACCCGCAGCTCTTCCCTTGCGCCTCTTCATCGACGAGTGCCTCTCTCCGTCGCTCGCGACGGAGTTAAATGAAAGCGGCGAGCACGACGCGCGGGCGCCGCTTCATTACGGCCGGCGCGGCGAGCCTGATCACGTCGTCTTGCGCCGCTGCATTAACGAAGATCTCGTTATCGTCACCGAGAACGCGCGCGACTTCCGCGCCCTCATCGGCGCTGAGGAGATTCATCCGGGCCTCATCATCCTCCCTTGCGTCGGCCGCGAGGCGAGCGCGGCGCTGCTCGCCGCGGCGATCGCTTTCCTCGAAGCGAGGGGCGATCCGCAGGATATGATGGTCAATCACGTGCTCGAAGTCGTAGAAGACGGAAGCTGCAAGCTCTTTCCGCTGCCGTGACGGCCGCTTTGCGCGCGGGCATGCGCGCCTCCGGTTTGCGATCAGGTTCGCGCAGCAGGCTCCCTAACCCGAGCGTCGGCGCAAAAAAGCGAAAGTGGGCTCAGGGCCCGGGCGAAGCCCGGCCCGCGTGAAAGAAAGCGTCTGGGCTTCTCCTCTTAAATCCGTACAAGGAGAAAAGCCCATGGCTGAGACGCAAGCCGAATGCACCGTCGGCGACACCATCTACCTCCCATTGTCGAGGCTCGTCCTCTCTAAAGACAATCCCCGCAAGGCGAAAGACAAGGAGCCGGACCCGGTTCTCACCGCGTCGATTCGCGCGCACGGGCTCCTGCAGAATCTCGGCGTCAGGCGCTCGCCGAGCCACGACGACAAATTCGAGGTCCGCTTCGGCGAAAGGCGAGTGAAGTCGCTTCGTCTCCTTATGAAGGAAGGGCGATTCACGAAGGAGGATGTGTTCCCCTGCAAGATCGTCGGCGCGAATGACGAGGAAGCGGAAGAAGCGGCCTTCGCGGAAAACTTCGCGCGCAAGGACATGAATCCCGTGGACGAGTTCGAGGCGTTCTGCCGCCTCGAGGCGAAGGGGCTGACGGTTGCAGAAATCGCCCAACGATTTGGCCTCACCGAGAAGCATGTCGAGCAGCGTCTCGCGCTCGGAAACGCCGCGCCGTGCGTCAGAAAAGCCTTGCGCGCCGGCGACATCAGCCTCGACATCGCCAAGCTCTTCGCCGGATGCCCCGACGCCGCGCGCCAGGAGCGCGTCTTCAAGACAATCGACAAGCGCGGATCGTTCTCCGCCTATTACGTCAAGCAGCTTCTCTACGAAGGCGCGGTCTCGTCGACGGACGACATCGTCCGCTTCGTCACGCTCGAGGCCTATGAGGCCGCCGCCGGCGTGATCGAACGCGATCTCTTCAGCGACGAGGTTCATCTCGTCGACGTCGAACTTCTCCATCGTCTGCGCGACGAGAAGCTCGGGCGCGAGGCTGAGCGCCTCATCGCGGACGGCTGGTCCTGGGTCGACGCCCATGAGGGCTATTCCTATGCGCTGACGAATGGGCTCGACCGCATCTACGGCGCCGTCGTTCTGAAAACCGACGACGAAAAGGCCGAGATCGAATGCATCGAGACGGAGCTCGCCGAGATTCACGACCGAAACGCTGCGAGCGACGAGTGGAGCGAAGAGGATTCGGATCGCTACGATGAACTCGAGGAGCGTCTTTCGGAGCTGAAGAGGGTCACGCGCGCCTTTACGCCCGAGCAGAAGGCGGTCTCAGGCTGCGTCATCTATCCCGGACGGAACGGAATCGAACTTCAGGAAGGCCTCGTGCGGAAGGAGGACCGCAAGAAATTGCGGGCGCTTCGCGCGTCAGAGGGACTTGACGGCGAGGAAGGCGAGGGGGCGCCGGACGGCCTTGATGAAGACGACGAGGCGCCGGCCGCCGAAGACTCCGGGTACGGCGTCGGCCTCAAGGGCGATCTCGCCGTCTTCAGGGCGCAAGCGCTGCAGGCCGCGCTCGCGACCGATCGCGCGACCGCTGTCCTCGTCCATCAATTCCTGCTGGTGTGGCGGATGTTCGCCGATCTCTATCGGCGTTTCCCGGGCGGCTCGACGCTTTCCGCATCGATCGCAGACTTAAGAGTCGGCAATGGCGCGCTCGGAGAGACGATGGCCGCGAAAATCCTCAGCCGCGCCGAAGAGGCTCTTCGGACCGACATCTTCAGCGCCGGGAGCTATGTCGACGCCTGGCGCGCCTTTCGCGATCTCGGCGCCGCCGAGCGCGAATGGCTGGTCGCCTTCGCGCTCGCGCGCACCATCGAGCCGATGACCGCCGCAGGCTTCATGGACCGCGTCGCTTTCGAACTCGGACTTAACATCCGCGCTTTCTGGAAGCCGACGGGCGAGAACTTCTTCGCCCGCGTCCGGAAAGACCAGCTGATCCTCTATCTCAAGGACATGCTCGGTCCCGGCGAAGCCGCGCGGCTTTCCAAGGATTTCAAGGCGAAGAAGAGCGAGCTCGTCGCCGTCTGCGAAGGCCTCATCGACGGGACGACGCCCGTCGATCCGACCTTGCGCGAGAGGATCGACGCCTGGGCGCCGCCGGGCATGGCGTTCGAGGAGCGCCTCGCGCCGGGTCCCGAGGAGGGCTTCGACGACGAAGAGGAGGCGCCGGTCGACGAAGACAATGCGGCCGTCGGCGACGAGGACGAAGCGGCGGCCGCCTGACCATCCGTATCATAACCAATCGTTCAACCAACGCCCGCGGCCCCCCGCGGGCGTTTTCGCATCTGGAGATCGACATGAAAGAGTCCTTCAAGAAGCGCGACATCGCGCAGGAAATCACCAACCGCATCATCGCCGCTCTCGAGAAAGGCGCGCCGCCCTGGAAGCAGCCCTGGAAGAACGGCTTCGGCGCGATGCGGCCGCTGCGCATCAACGGCGCGCCCTATACGGGGATGAACGTTCTTCTGCTCTGGGCCCGCGCCGACGAGATGGCCTACGCAAATCCTCGTTGGATGACCTTCCGCCAGTGCGCCGAGCTCGGCGGCCATGTGCGGAAGGGCGAGAAGTCGGCGCTCGTCGTCTATTACGGTACGACGACGAAAGAGATCGAGGACGAACGCGGCGAACCGGTCGACGAGACGATTCGCTTCCTCAAAAGCTATCGCGTCTTCAACGTCGAGCAGACGGAAGGCCTGCCGGGGCATTTCTATGAGACGCCGGGAGGGGGCGTTGTCAGGACGCCGCCGCCCTCCGAGCGCCAGGCCTTCTTCGATCGCGTCGGCGCCGATATTCGCCATGGCGGCGATCGCGCCTTCTATCATCGAGGCGGGGACTACATTCAAATGCCGCCCTATAGCGCGTTCGACGATCCCGAGCGCTACTTCGCGACGCTCGCCCACGAGGCGACGCATTGGAGCGGCGCGCCGCACCGCCTCGCCCGCAAGAAGGGAGCGGGCTACGGCGACGCCGATTACGCCTATGAAGAACTCGTCGCCGAGATCGGCAGCGCCATGCTCGGCGCCGCGATCGGCCTCAAGCCCGACCATATCCAGGATCACGCGGCTTACGTCGCCTCCTGGCTGAAGGCGCTTCAGGGCGACAAGCGCTTCATCC
>JBFXBB010000251.1:0-4544 GCA_050183685.1 Amphiplicatus sp. | reverse complement strand
AGGCGCGCCCGCCTCGGCGAGCGGCGCGGAAAGAGGCGCGGCGAGATCGCTCGCCGCGTCCACGAGCCTTTCGCCGGCGCGCGCATAGGCCGCGCGCGCCGAAAGGCCGGGCTCCGGCCGGACGGGCGCGACGAGCATCACCTCCTGGCGGATATTGTCGAAGATGGCGGTGATTGTCGGGCGGATGAAGACGGCGTCGGGAATGTCGATCGCCGCGGGCGGCCTTTCCGGCAGGCGCTCCATCTGCCGCGCCATGTCATAGCCGAAATAGCCGAAGACGCCCGCCGCCATCGGCGGCGCGTCGCGCGGGATGTCGATGCGCGACGCGGCGATGAGGCGCTTTAAGCTTTCGAGCGGCGGCAGATCCTCGCGCTGGAAATGGCTGGGATCGGCGGCGGCTTGCATATTGATTTCGGCGACGTCGCCGCGCGCGCGCCAGATGACGTCCGGCTTGATGCCGATGATCGAATAGCGGCCGAGCTGTTCGCCGCCTTCGACGGATTCGAGGAGGAAGGAATAGCGCCGGCGCGCGCCGAGCTTCAGATAGGCCGAAACGGGCGTTTCGAGATCGCTGACGATCCGTCTCGTGACGATCTGCGGCGCGCCGCTATTGTATGCCGCCTCGAAGGTTTGAAAATCCGGCGCGAGGCGGCTCATGCTCCCTCGTTGAAAATCTGCGCGAGCGCGCCCGCCTCGGCCTTGACGCCGTAATCGGCGCGCAGCGCGGCGACATAGGCGTCGAGAAGCTCCTGATTGAGGAGATAGCCGAGATATTGCTGGGCGGCGGCTTTGTCGCCGGGGCCGAAAGCCCTTGGGTCGAAGCCGATCTCGCGCAGCTCGGCGATGATCTGCGCCGGGCCGATATCGGCGCGGCCGGTGACAATCTCGCCCTTGTCGGCCTTGAAGATCTCGTCGAGCAGGGGCGCGGAGAAACCCGCTTGCGCGCCGCGGCGCAGATCGGCTGTCAAGACGGCGCGATTGAACGGTTCGGCCGCCTTCTCAAGCGTTGCGCCGTCGGCGATCGCCTTTGTAATTTCTGCGACAGCGTTCTCGACGCGGTGGCGTTTTTCCGCATTTCGCCAGCGTTGGACGACCTCGTCGGCGATCGCCTCATAGGGTTTCAAGGCGGGGGGCGTCACCTCCTCGACCTGGACGAAGAAATAGCCGTCTTCGCCGACAAGCGCCTCGGCTTCCGATTCCTCGCCTTCTCCAAGCTTGAAGGCTTGCGCGAGCGCCGCGCCCGGTATGTCGGCGAGGATCGCGCCGCCCGGCGCGAAGCTGAATGAATCGACCGGCCCGACATGTTTCGCCGCAAGGCCCGCCGCCTCTGCCGCCGCGGCGAGCGGCGCGCCCGTGTCGCGCGCGTTCTCGATCTCCTCGATCGCGGCGAAGAGCCGCTTTTTCACGTCCTGCTCCGTATACTGAGCGGCAAGCTCGTCCCTGACCTCGTCGAATGTCTTTGTTTCGGGCGGAAGAATCGCGGCGGCTTGCGCGACCGTCCAGCCGAAGAGGCCCTTCACCGGTCCCGCGACCTCGCCCGCCTTAAGTTCGGGCGAGAAGACCGCCGCGGCGACGGCCGGATCGAGAATGTCGCTTTTCTTGATTTCGCTGAGGGTGACGGCGCCGAGCGCGAGGCCTTTGTCCTCGGCGACGGTCTCGAAAGGCTCGCCCTGTCGCAGCGCGGCGGCGGCGGCTTGCGCTTCGGCCTCGGCGTCATAGGTGATCTGGTAGACCGTCCGCCTTTCGGGCGTCTCATAGGCCCGCGCCTTCGTCGCCTCATAGGCCTTGCGCAGCGCTTCCTCGGGCGCCTCAAGGCCCTCGCTGAAATCGGACGACTTCAAGACGACCAGGGTGAAGCTGCGATATTCGGGCGCCATGAAGGAGGATTCATTCTCCTTGTAATAAGTTTCGAGCGCGACGGGCGTCGGCTCTTCAGGCGCGCCGGCCATTTCGTCGGTGACGGTCAGATAAGCGACGCGCCGCCGCTCCGCCTGGCGCATCATGATCCCCTGCGCCATCGCCTCGGGGGCCGTCGTGTCCGCGGTGAGGCTGGCGACGAGCTGGCTGCGCAGGCGGTCCTCGCGCAACAGCGCCTCGAACTGGCTCGGGCTCCATTGATTATAGGAGAGGATGGCGTCGACGATCTGCGGGTCGTGTTCGCCGGTATTGGGGTTTTGAAACTGCTTGTCCGTCTTGATGAATTCGCGGATCAGCGCGCGGGGCATGACGAGGCCCATTTTCGCGGCTTCCTGATCGAGCACGGACCGCGTCACGAGAATATTGACGACTTGATCGGGCAGGCCGTCGGCGATCGCCTTCTCGCGGTCGTATTGCGTCTCGCCGTCATTGCGCCGCGCATTCATCTGGCGGTTGAACTCGGCGAGGATCGACTGCGCCGAATAGGCCTTGTCGCCGACGCGAAGCGGCGCGCGCTGGGTGAAGGTCCTCAGCTCCGGCACGCCCCACAGCGCGAAGGCGAGGACCAGCAGCACGATCACGAACCACGCCGCCACGCCCTTGAGGGCCGTGCGCACTTGTTTAAGCATGAAAAGACCTCATTTCGGCGCGGGACTTTAGACGCGCCGGGCGGCGGGAACAAGGCGGCCTTCTGGACATCGAAGCCGCAATTGCCTAGGGCGATCACGGACTTGGAGAAGCCTATCTTGAACATGAGGGCGCGATGCGGCCGCTGATTGCGGGCAATTGGAAGATGAACGGGCTTTCGAGTTCGCTCGCCGAACTCGACCGGCTTGGCGAACGCATCGCCGGGCGCGATCTCGCCTGCGAAGTCGTGCTTTGCCCGCCGGCGACGCTGCTCGCGGCGATGGCGCTGCGCGCGGCGAGCTATGGCGTCGGCCTTGGCGGGCAGGACTGCCATATGAAAGAGTCGGGCGCCCATACCGGCGATATCAGCGCCCTCATGCTGAAAGACGCGGGCGCGTCTTATGTCATTGTCGGCCATTCCGAACGCCGCGCCGATCACGTCGAGACCGACGCGCTCGTGAAGGCGAAGGCCGCGGCGGCGCGCGCCGCCGGCCTCATCCCCATCATTTGCGTCGGCGAGACCGCGGCCGAACGCGCGGCCGGAAAGGCTGAAGCCGTCGTCGGCCGCCAGCTCGCCGGCTCGCTTCCCGAGGGCGATCTTGTCGTCGCTTACGAGCCGGTCTGGGCGATCGGAACCGGGCTGACGCCGACCGCCAAAGACATCGCCGCCATGCACGCCTTTATTCGCGGCGTTATCGGCGAGAACCGGCGGATTCTCTATGGCGGTTCGGTCAAGCCCTCGAACGCCCGCGACATTCTCGCCATCGAAGACGTGAACGGCGCGCTTGTCGGCGGCGCGAGCCTCAAGGCCGAGGATTTCCACGCCATCATCGCGGCGGTCTGATCCTTGCCGCCGCGGCGGCCTTGGCCTAGACACGCTCCCTTCAATCACGCGCCTTGGCCGCCCATATGCCGGGCGAAAGGACTCTTTGAATGACCGCCGTCCTCCTTACCGCTCATTCGCTGATCGTGCTCGCGCTGATCGGCATCGTGCTTCTTCAACGCTCGGAAGGCGGCGCGCTCGGCATGGGCGGGGGCGGCGGCGGCTTCATGACGGGACGCGGCGCGGCGACCGCCCTGACGCGGACGACCTCGGTGCTGGCCGCGCTTTTCTTCCTCACCTCGCTCGCCCTCGCCATGCTCGCCGATCGCGGCGAAAGCGAGCAGAACGTCTTGCGCGATCTCACCGGCGCCGCGCCCGCGGCCGATGTCGAGCCGGGCAAGCCGGCGACGACCGAGGATCTTTTGAAAACGCTCGGCGCGGGCGCTGAGAAAGAAGAGCCGTCCTCCGATCTCGACGCGCGGGAATCGACGGTCGGCGCGCCCGCGCCCGCCGAAAAGGCGCCCCCGGCGGCCGCGCCCGCGCCCGTCGAGGACGCCGCCGCGCCTCCCGCCGAAACGGAAGACGGCGCGCCGCCCGAAGATGCAACGCCCGACGAGTCCCGGCCTTAACGCGAGAGGCCGGGAATCATCGTTTGACCCGGCCCGAATCCGCGCTATCACGGACTTCCATGACGCGGTATATTTTCATCACCGGCGGCGTGGTTTCCTCCCTTGGCAAAGGCGTTGCGGCCGCCGCCTTGGCGGCTCTTCTCCAGGCGCGCGGCTACAAGGTTCGGCTGCGCAAGCTCGACCCCTATCTCAATGTCGATCCGGGGACGATGAGCCCCTATCAGCATGGCGAGGTCTTCGTCACCGACGACGGCGCTGAAACCGATCTCGATCTCGGCCATTATGAGCGCTTCACGGGGGTGTCGGCCTCGAAGTCGGACAATGTGACGACCGGGCAGATCTATTCCGGCATTATCGAGCGCGAGCGGCGCGGCGATTATCTCGGCGCGACCGTTCAGGTCATTCCGCATGTGACCGACGCGATCAAGGCGTTCATCCTCAATGAGGCGGGCGGCGCCGATTTCGTGATCTGCGAGATCGGCGGCACGGTCGGCGATATCGAAGGCCTTCCCTTTTTCGAGGCGATCCGCCAGCTCGGCAATGAGCTG
>JBFXBB010000250.1:0-4520 GCA_050183685.1 Amphiplicatus sp. | reverse complement strand
ATAATGGTGATTTCGAAGGGCTTCACGCCGCCGAAGATCGACGGCGCAATGACGTCATTATCGGGCTCGCGCGCTTTCAACTCCTCGCGCAGGAAACTGCGAATATCCGTCCACTTCCACGCCTCCATCCGCTTGTGCGGCAGGCCCGTCTTCGCGAAAGCGTCAAACGCGCGCGCGCGCTCCGCCGTCAGCCCCTTGCCGACGGCGATAAGCCCTGCCTCCACGGCCGTCGGATTGATGAGAAGCGTGCGGCTCATCAGGCGGCCTCGATGAATTGGTCGTATCCGGACTTTTCAAGCTCGACCGCTAAATCGGCGCCGCCCGATTTCACGATGCGTCCGGCGGCCAGCACATGAACCCGGTCCGGTTTTATATAGTCGAGAAGACGCTGGTAATGCGTGATGACGAGGAAGCCGCGTTTTCCGTTGCGCAGCGAATTGACGACGTCGCCGACCATTTTCAGCGCGTCGATGTCGAGCCCCGAATCCGTTTCGTCCATGATGACGAAACGAGGCTCGAAGATTGCGAGCTGGAGCATTTCCATGCGCTTCTTTTCGCCGCCGGAAAAGCCGACATTAAAGGGCCGCTTCAATTTTTCGTCGCTGAGACCGACAAGGCGCGCCTTTGCGCGAGCGAGCTTTAGAAAGTCCGCTGCCGATATCTCCTCTTCGCCGCGCGCCTTTTTCTGAGCGTTCAAGGCGGTGCGGATGAAGTTCATGGTCGCTACGCCCGGAATTTCCATCGGATGCTGGAAGGAAAGAAAGAACCCCCTCGCCGCTCGTTCGTTCGGATCGAGCGCAAGAAGGTCCTCGCCATTAAGAGTTGCAGCGCCTTGCGCCACTTTATAGGCGTCCCGGCCCGCCAGCGTGTGCGAGAGCGTCGACTTGCCCGAACCGTTCGGCCCCATCAAAGCGTGGACCTCGCCCGCCGGAACCTCAAGGCTCAAGCCTTTGAGGATTTCTGCGCCGTCGACGGCGACATGGAGATTGTCGATTTTCAGCATTTTGCGCTCGACTAGTCCTTCAACGCCTTTTTCAGGAAATTGTGGAGCTCGTCGCGCGCCGCGACAAAGCGCTCATGCGCCTTCTCTTCATCATAAAGGCGGTTCTCGTCGAGGCTCGCTTTGTCGAAATGGCGCGCAAGTTCGGAAAAGGCGCCGCGCAGGCGCGTCTGCGTCGCATGATAGTCTTCCCGCGCCTTTTCATAAACGGCGTGGAGCCGCTCATATTCTTTCCATTGTTTCTTATCCATCACACGAGCCTCCTCAACCGACGCTTCCTTCAAGGCTGACGCTGACGAGTTTCTGGGCCTCGACCGCAAATTCCATCGGCAGCTCTTGCAGAACCTCCTTGCAAAAACCATTGACGAGAAGCGCCACCGCCTCCTCCGCCGAAAGCCCCCGGCTTTGGCAGTAAAAGAGCTGATCCTCCGACAGGCGCGAGGTCGTCGCTTCATGTTCGAGGATCGCGCCCGGATTTTTCGATTCGATATAGGGGATCGTATGGGCCCCGCACTCGCTCCCGATCAAAAGCGAGTCGCATTGCGTGAAATTGCGCGCGCCCGTCGCATTTCTATGAATCTGCACGCGCCCGCGATAGGTCGCGTTCGATTCGCCGGCGGAAATGCCCTTGGCGATGATGCGCGAGCGGGTGTTCTTGCCCAAATGGATCATCTTCGTGCCGGTGTCGGCCTGCTGATGGTTATTGGTGATCGCGACCGAATAGAATTCGCCCTGGCTGTTGTCGCCCTTCAGGATGCAGGACGGATATTTCCAGGTGATCGCCGAACCTGTCTCGACTTGCGTCCAGGAGACTTTAGAATTCTTCCCGCGGCAATCGGCGCGCTTCGTCACGAAATTATAGATGCCGCCTTTGCCTTCCTTGTCGCCCGGATACCAGTTCTGCACGGTCGAGTATTTTATCTCGGCGTCGTCCTCGGCGACGAGTTCGACGACGGCGGCGTGGAGTTGGTTTTCGTCGCGCATCGGCGCCGTGCAGCCCTCAAGATAGGAGACATAGGCGCCCCGCGCGGCGATGATCAGCGTCCGCTCGAACTGGCCGGTGTTCGCCTCATTGATGCGGAAATAAGTCGACAGCTCCATCGGGCATCGGACCCCTTCCGGCACGTAAACGAAGGTGCCGTCCGAGAAGACCGCCGAGTTCAAGGTCGCAAAGAAATTGTCGGAGACCGGCACGACGGAGCCCAGATATTTCCGTACGAGATCAGAATGTTCGCGGATCGCCTCCGAGATCGACATGAAAATGACGCCAGCCTTTTCGAGCTCCTTCCTGAAGGTCGTCGCGACGGAAACGGAGTCAAACACCGCGTCCACCGCGACCTTCGGCGCGCCCTCGACGCCGAGCAGCGTTTCAGCCTCCTTCAAAGGGATGCCGAGTTTTTCGAAGTCGGCGAGGATTTCCGGCGGCACATCCTCGATGGACTTGTATTTCGCGCCGGTTTTCGGCGCGGAATAATAATAGGCGTCCTGATAGTCGATCGCGGGATAGGAAACCATCGCCCAGCGCGGCTCTTCCATCTTCAGCCAACGGCGGAAGGCCTCAAGCCGCCAGTCGAGCATCCATTGCGGCTCTTCCTTTTTCGCCGAGATAAAGCGGACGACATCCTCATTGAGGCCCTTCGGGGCCTTCTCCGACTCGACATTGGTCGTAAACCCGTATTTGTATGTCTCAAGCGCCTTGGCGGCTTCGACGGCGGCCCGGTCGATCGTTTCTTTCACTTCACTCATGCGGCCCTCGCTTTCACGCGCGCATAGGCGGCGGGCCACTCGCGGATAAAGGCGTCAGCATCGTCCTCGGTGGAGGCCCAGCCGAGCGAGACGCGAATGGACGAACCCGCCTCTTCCTTGCTTGCGCCCATCGCGGCGAGAACATGGCTCGGCGTCGTCTTGCCGGAGGAGCAGGCCGAGCCCGCGGAAATCGCAACACCTGCGAGATCCATCGCCATCACCTGCGTTTCGGACGAAAATCCGGGCGCGGACGCGGCAAGCACGCCCGGCAGGCGCGGCGCCGCGGCGCCCCAGACCGTCGCGCCTTCGCGGACGACCGCCCGTTCGATCCTGTCGCGCAGGGCGGCGATGCGCGGCGCATCCGCAATCGCCCCCGCCGCGAGGACGCAAGCCGCGCCGAAACCGGCGATCGCCGGAACGTTATGCGTGCCCGCGCGGCGGTTCATTTCATGACCGCCGCCGCGCATGACGGGATCAAGCGGCAGATTGGGGCGTAGGATGAGCGCGCCGACGCCTTGCGGGCCGCCGAATTTATGCGCGGTCACCGCCATCAGATCGGCGCCCGACATAACGAAATTCACCGGAATTTTTCCAACAGCCTGGGCTGCATCGACAAAGAAAAGCCCGCCGGCGTCATGGATGATCGCCGCGGCCTCCGCCGCCGGTTGAATGACGCCGGTCTCATTATTGGCGAGCATGAGGGCGACGAGAAATCCGCCCTCGCGCCTCACGTCATAGCCTGCGAGCCGTTCTTTCAACCAGTCGAGATCGACAAGGCCCGACGGGCGCGCCGGGACCGACTCGACCTCAGCGCCCGTCGCCGCCGCATTGGCGAGGACGGCCTCGTGTTCGATCGCGCTGACAAAGAGACGGCTCACTGCGCCGTTCTTAACGACGCCGTTCAGCGCATAGTGAATCGCCTCCGTCCCCCCGCTCGTGAAAATAACGCCGTTGACCGGGGCGTTGACAAGCGCGCGCAAGGCCTCGCGCGCCGTCTCGACAATCGCCTTCGCTGCACGTCCCTCGGCATGGACAGAGGCCGCATTGCCGAGCGCGGCCATCGCTCTGCCGACAGCGTCGATCGCTTCCGGCCGGACCGGCGCGGTTGCGTTGTAATCGAGATAATGCCGCACGCTCGCCATCACGGCGCCTCCGCGAGCGCGTCCTGGCGCTTCGGCCGGTTCACCGCGGCCACGCCGAGGACGCGCCGTTCGACGACGTCTTCAAGAGTCACCATATTGAGAAAAATGCCAATCTGCCGGCCAAGCTCGTCCCAAAGGTCGTGGGTGAGACAGCGCGCCGAGGAGCCCTGACAGCTCTTCGCAGAGCCCGGCGCGCAAGCAGTCGTCCTTATCTCCTCGTCGACGGCAGCGACGATGTCGGCGACCCGGATCCCCCTCGCCTCGCGCGACAGACGATAACCGCCGGCCTGGCCGCGCACCGACTCGACGAGACCGGCGCGGCGGAGCTTCGAGAAAAGCTGTTCAAGATAGGCGACCGAAATCCCCTGGCGCAGCGCGACATCGGCGAGCGCGACCGGACCCTCGCCGCCGAAGGCGGCGATATCGGTCATGGCGGCGACGGCGTAGCGTCCCTTGGTTGTGAGTTTCATCGGCTATCGCTTCGTTCCGCGCACAGGCTGTCGTTTTTCAAAAAACGTGGTATAGCGCGCGCTCTTATTCGGTCCCCTATGGGAGCCACATAGGAAATCCGACTGTTTTCGTCAACTATAAACCCGACCAAGCTTGGCATAGTCGGTGGACTATGGAGGCTT
>JBFXBB010000249.1:0-4551 GCA_050183685.1 Amphiplicatus sp. | reverse complement strand
TTCAGGGCGACAAGCGCTTCATCCTCAAAGCCGCCGCCGACGCGCAGCGCGCCGCCGACTTTATTCTGGCGCGCGCACGCGGCGAAGCTCTCAACGCAAGCGCCGCTGAAGGCGCGGGCCTTCGGCGAGAGGAGGCGGCGCTATGAGTGAGATCCGCGCCCTCGAAATTTCCGGGATGCGCGACCTCTCCGTGCGCTCGCGCGATCCCGATCGCGACATGGTCGCTATCCGGCCGGCGGCGCCGGACGAGGCGCCGGACCTTTGGTCCGTGATCGGACGAGACGGCGACGGGAGAGGCGAGGTTCTCGCCGATCTCCCGACGAGAGCCCGCGCCTTCGCCTTCGCGAGGGCCTTCCGCCGCCGGCTCGAGCGCTCGGCCTACGACCCGCTCCCGATCCACGAGCGGCGAAGCGCGCAATCCTCAAAGTGAAAGACGGCTTCACGCCGGGCGCATCCCGCGCGCCCGGCCAAAGGAAGCGTCATTTCCAAGAGCCGGGCGCGTCCCAACCAGGAGACGCGTTTCCATGGATCTATTCTCGATTTCGGAGCCCCGCGCGCCGGACTCTCCGCCTTCCTCTCATCCGGAGCCTCAGCCCTCGCCGCCGCGGCTCGCCGCCGCGCGGGTTCTTCTTCCTTCGCTTTCCCTCGGCCAGCCGATCACCAGGGCGAGGCTCCGCGCCGCCACGACCGCCGTTTACGGCGGCTCCGACGCCGTCGGGCGCTGGTCCTGGAAGGACGCCTATGACGCCGCCGAGGCCGCCGAAATCCTCCATATCCTGCGCGCCGGCCCCGCCCTCATCGCCGGCGATCCCAGAGACGTGCTCGCGCGGCTAGAGGCGCTTGGCGGTCTCCAGCCGTCCAATCGTCTGAGGACGGAGGAAAGCGCCGGGCTTCAGCAGTTTTCGACGCCGGTTCCTTACGCCTACGCCGCCTTTCTCGCGGCTGAGATCGGCGAAGGCGATCTCGTCCTCGAGCCCTCGGCAGGCCATGGCGGCCTCGCCGTCTTCGCCCGCGTCGCCGGCGCGCGGCTCCTTCTCAACGAGATCGATCCCCTCCGCCGCGAGATGCTCAAGGATCTCTTCAAGGGCGACGTCCATGGCGAGGACGCCGCGCAGATCGACGATCTCCTGCCTGCCCTCGACCGACCCTCTGTCGTCCTCATGAATCCGCCTTTCTCGGAAAGCGTGACAAGGGGGCCGCATCAAACCGAGGCCGCCGCGCATGTGTGGTCGGCGATGAAGCGCCTCGCGCCCGGCGGACGGCTCGTCGCCATCGTCAATCACGGGCTGGCGCCAGGCGCGCCCGCATACGCGTCGTTCTGGCGTCGGCTTTGCGCCCAGGGACGTTTGCGCCTCGCCGCGGGCGTCGACCCAGTCGTTTATGCGCGGAGAGGCGCGAGCGTCTCGACGCGGCTTCTCGTCATCGACAAGCTCAAGCGAGAGGAGGGCGGCGTCGACGACGGCGCGGCGTGCGAGACGGGCGGGCTCGAGGAACTCATCGCGCGGATCGCCGCGCTCCCGCCGCGCAGCGGTGCAAGCTCAGGGGCGCCCCGGCGGCCCTTGCGGCGCGCCCTCCCGCCGAAGAAGACGGGGACGAGGCAAGCGGCGCCCGTCTTTCGCGCCGCGCGCCGCGAGGGCGAAGAGCTCGCCTACGAGGTGATCGACGCGAGCGCGTCAAGGCTTGAGGCCGACGCCGGCATCTACCAGCCCTATCGCGTCGCGCGCGTGAAGATCGCCGGCGCGCGCCCGCATCCGACGCCGCTCACACAGTCGACGGCGCTCGCCTCGGTCGCGCCCCCGGCGCCTTCCTATCGCCCGCATCTTCTAGCGTCGCTCGTTGCAGAAGGCGTCCTCTCCGACGCGCAGCTCGAAAGCGTCATCTACGCCGGCGAGGCGCATGAGCGCTTCCTCTCGGGCTGGTTCGCGCGGGACGCCGTCACCGGCGACGTGACGGAGGCGCGCGAGGGCGACGCTGAGACGTTCCGCCTACGGAGTGGATACTTCATCGGCGACGGCACGGGCTGCGGCAAGGGCCGTCAGATTGCGGGCGTCGTCATGGACAACTGGAGCAAGGGACGGCGCAAGGCGGTCTGGATCTCGAAGTCCGACAAGCTCGTCAAGGACGCCATCCGCGACTGGACGGCGCTCGGCGGATGCGCCCACGAAGTCATCCCGCAGTCGCGCGCCAAGCTCGGCCGCCGCATCGGCGCGTTCGAAGGGGTTCTCTTCACGACCTTCGCGACGCTTCGGGTCGGTTCGCGCGACGGCAAGGCCTCGCGGCTCGACCAGCTGCTCGAATGGCTCGGCGACGATTTTGACGGCGTCATCGCTTTTGATGAAGCGCACGCCATGCAGAACGCCGCCGCGGCGAAGAGCGATCGAGGGCTGAAGGCCGCCTCCCTCCAGGGCCGCGCCGGCGTCGAGCTGCAGATGCGCGCGCCGAACGCGCGCATCCTTTATGCGAGCGCGACGGGCGCCTCGGCGGTCGAAAACTTGGCCTACGCCGAGCGCCTCGGCCTCTGGCGCGGGGCGGAGGCGCCCTTCACGTCGCGCGAACAATTCATCAGCGAGATGAACAAGGGCGGCGTCGCCGCCATGGAGATGGTGTGCCGCGATTTGAAAGCCATGGGGCTCTATTGCGCCCGCAACCTCTCCTTCGACGGCGTCGAATACGAGTTCCTCGATCACGCGCTCACCCCGGAGCAGATGGAGATCTACGACTCCTATGCGGACGCCTTCAAAATCATCCATCACAATTTGAACGCGGCGCTTGAAGCGATGGGCGTTATTGATGAAGAGGGCTCGAAGAATCGCCACGCCGTCGCCGCCGCCCGCTCGGCGTTCGAGGGGGCGAAGCAGCGCTTCTTCAATCATATGCTGACGGCGATGAAAGTCCCGACCCTGATCAAGGCGATCCGCGGCGACCTCGAAGAGGGTCGCGCCGCCGTCGTCCAGATCGTCTCGACCGGAGAGGCTGTCATGGACCGCCGCCTCGCCGAGGTGTCGCCTTTGGATCTCAAGGACGGCAATTTCGACCTGAGCCCGCGCGAGGCCGTCATGGACTATCTCGTCAATTCCTTTCCGACGCAGCTTCACCGCGTCGTCCTCAAGGAAGACGGAACCGAGATCGCCGAGCCCGTCTTCGACGAGGGAGGAAATCCCGTGCATTCGCAGGAAGCGCTCGAGCGCCGCGCCGCGATGATCGAGCGCCTCTGCGCGCTCCCGGCCGTCGCCTCGGCGCTCGACCAGCTCCTCTGGAGCTTCGGCCCGGAACGCGTCGCCGAGATCACCGGCAGGCGACGGCGCGTCGTTCGCAAGCGCGAACTCGGCGGCGAGCGCGTCGAAATCGAAACGCGGCCCGGGTCCGTCAATCTCGCCGAGACGAACGCCTTTATGGATGGCGCGAAGGACGTCCTTATCTTCTCGGAGGCGGGCGGCACGGGGCGCAGCTATCACGCCGACCTCGGCCGCCGGAATCAGAAGCGCCGGGTTCACTATCTCCTCGAAGCGGGGTGGAAAGCCGACGCCGCCGTGCAGGGCCTCGGCCGCTCGCACCGCACGCATCAAGCGTCGGCGCCGCTCTTTCGCCCCGTCGCCACGAACGTCAAGGGCGAGAAACGCTTTCTCTCGACGATCGCGCGCCGTCTCGACGCGCTCGGCGCCCTCACCAAAGGCGAGCGCCAGACCGGCGGGCAGGGGCTCTTTCGCCCCGAGGACAATCTCGAAAGCAGCGAAGCGAAGGACGCGCTTCGCCTCTTCTTCCGCCGCCTCGCGCACGGGGCCCAGGGCGGCGTCAGCCTCGACGCGTTCGAGGACATGACCGGCCTCGACCTTCTCGACAAGGACGGAACGCTGAAAGAGGATTTGCCGCCGATCCGGCGCTTCCTTAATCGCCTCCTCGCCCTGCCGATCGGGGTGCAGAACGCGCTGTTCGCGGTCTTCGAGGAAATTCTCGAAACCCGGGTCGAGGCGGCGCGCATGGCCGGCACGCTCGACATCGGCGCCGAGAGCATCGTCGCCGACTCCTTGCGCGTCATCGAGGCGCATGTCCTGAGGCGCGATCCGGTGACGAAAGCGGAAACGAAGCTCCTCAAGATCGCGCGGCGGACGCGCAACCGGCCGCTGACGCTCGCGAGCCTCTACGAAGGGTACGGAGCATCCCCGAACGCGCTCCATGTCAATGAGCGCTCGCACCGCGCGGCCTTTGTGCGCGGGGCGACGGCGCTCACCGACGAAGAGACGGGCGCCGTTCTTCCGCGCGTCGAGCTCATTCGTCCGAACGAGCGGCTCAAAATGCTGACGACCGAGTTCGATGAATCCGCCTGGGCTCCGGCCGAGGCGCGAACGTTCGAGGGCCTCTGGGAGAATGAATGCGCCGCGACGCCGGAGTTCGCGGAGGACGAGTTCGGGCTTGTCACCGGTCTCATCCTGCCGCTCTGGTCGCTCCTCGCCGAAAAGCGCCCGATCGTCTATCGCCTCGTCGACGATGAAGACGCCCCGCATCTCGGCCGCCATGTCGCACCGGGGATGATCGGCCCGCTGCTTTCGGCCT
>JBFXBB010000248.1:0-4553 GCA_050183685.1 Amphiplicatus sp. | reverse complement strand
AAGGTCGACTCCATTTTTTTCAAATGTCACCGGACATCACGGCGGATCACGGGACGGCCCTAGCAAGCACGCTTTTCAATAAACTTCCGTATTGCGCCTAACGCGCTCTGCAATTGATCCTCTGGTTCGTCGCCGACAAGGCGCGCCGTAATCGGGATCGATAAACGTGACGCCGACCAAAATCCTCCTTGGCCAGATCATCATCGTCATCGCCATCATCGTCGCGAGCCTGGCGCTCGCCACGCAATGGACGGCCGCGCAGTTCGGCTTTGACAAGGCGCTCGGCGCTCCCTGGTTCGAGGCGGAAGGCTACCCCGTCTATCTCCCCTGGCGGCTCTTTGAATGGTGGTACGCCTATGAGGCCTACGCGCCCGATGTCTTCATGCAGGGCGGCGCGCTCGCCGCCGGCGGCGGCTTCCTCGGCGCAGCGGCCGCGATCGCAGGCTCGCTCTGGCGCGCCAGGCAAACCAAGAATGTCACGACCTACGGCTCCGCGGCGTGGGCCTCCCACCGTGACGTGAAATCTCTCGGGCTCCTTCAGAATGACGGCGTGTTTCTCGGCGCGTATCGCGGGAAGTATCTGCGTCATCAAGGACCCGATCACGTCATGGCCTTCGCCCCGACCCGGTCCGGGAAGGGCGTCGGTCTCGTCGCCCCGACGCTTCTCTCCTGGACCGGGAGCGCGGTCATCCACGACATCAAGGGCGAGAACTGGGCGCTGACTTCCGGATGGCGATCGACCTTCTCGCACTGCCTTCTTTTCGATCCGACGAATCCGGCCTCGGCGCGCTACAACCCGCTCCTCGAAGTGCGCCTTGGCCCGGAAGAGGTCCGCGACGTCCAGAACATCGCCGACATTTTGTCAGACCCGGAAGGCGCGCGGACGACTGACAATCACTGGGAGGAGACGGCGGAGAAGCTTCTCGTCGGCGCCATCCTTCATGTCCTCTACGCCGAGGAGGACAAGACCCTCGCCGGCGTCGACGCCTTCCTTTCAAATCCTGAACGCACGTTCGAGAAGACGCTCGGCGCGATGCTCGCGACCAATCACCTCGGGACCGACGCAGAGCCGCGCGTCCATCCCGTCGTCGCCAAAGCCGCGCGCGAGGTCTTGAACAAGTCCGTCAATGAGCGTTCCGGCGTTCTCTCGACCGCGATGCGATTCTTAAGGCTTTATCGCGACCCGATCGTCGCAGAGACAACGTCGGCTTGCGACTGGCGCATTCGCGATCTCACGGGCGCCGCACATCCAGTCTCGCTCTACCTCGTCGTCCCGCCCTCGGACATCTCGCGGACGCGCCCGCTGATCCGGCTCATCCTCAATCAGATCGGGCGGCGTCTCACGGAACGCCCGCTCGGCGGCGCCGGCGCGGACAGACGCAAGCTCCTCCTGATGCTTGACGAGTTCCCGGCGCTCGGGCGGCTCGAGTTCTTCGAGACGGCGCTCGCCTTCCTCGCCGGCTATGGCGTCAGGGCCTATCTCATCGCGCAGTCTCTCAATCAGATCGAGAAGGCGTACGGACCGAACAATTCGATCCTCGACAATTGCCATGTTAGGATCGCCTTCGCGACAAACGATGAGCGCACGGCAAAGCGCATTTCCGACGCGCTCGGCACGGCGACGGAGCTTCGCTCCCAGAAGAACTACGCCGGCCATCGTCTCGCGCCCTGGCTTGCGCATGTCATGGTGTCGCGCCAGGAGACGGCGCGCCCGCTGCTGACGCCTGGCGAAGTCATGCAACTCCCCGCGAAGGACGCGATCGTCATGCTCGCCGGCGCGAAACCGATCCGCGCGAAGAAGCTCAAATACTATGCCGATCGGAATTTCGCGGCGCGCCTCCTGCCGCCGCCGGCGCTCTCCGAATGCGGCGTCTATGTCGACCGCCCGGCGCCGCAGCGCGACGATTGGACGGGACGCATCGCGCGCGAAGACGAGCGCCTCCGGCCTGTCGACGACGATCTCGCGCTCCTCAGCGAAGTCGACGCGGGGCGCGGGCAGCATCGTGAGCTCACGGAAGTCAAGGCATCGCCGCGCGAGGGCCGTGAAGCGCCGCTCGTCGATCCTGTCGTCGACGACAACGAGGACGCGCATGCGACGCGCTATGGACGCGCCGCTGCGTCTAGGTCATTGAGGCGCGCCTTCGGCTTCGATGCGCCCGATCTTTTCTTCGGCGCGAGGAGGTGAGGCGATGGCGAAGGCGCGGGTCAATATTCATGTGACGGACGAAGTGGCGCTGGCCCTCGATCAAGCCGCCAGGCGTCCGGGCGCCACGAAAGCGGCGATCGTCGACGCCGCGCTCGCGGCCTATCTCTCTCCAGAGTCGAACGATCGCCGCGACGGCGCCCTCATTCGACGCCTTGACCGCTTCGATCGGCGCGCCGGCCGGCTCGAACGGGCGACCAACGTCCTCCTTGAGACCTTCGCGCTCTTTCTTCGCCATTTCTTCCTCTATGCGCCGGACTTCGCCGACGCCGAGCGCAAAGCGGCGGCGGCGCGCGGCGCGAAGAGGCTCTCCGACTTCATCGACGAGCTCGGTCTCGCGATCGCCTCTGAAAAATCCTTCAAGCGCTTTCTGATGGACGAGTTCGAGGCGCGCGAAGGGGACTTCTTTGCGAGTGAAGAAATCGCCGCGCTCAAAGAGGCGCGCGCGCGGAATGGGGCCGAGGCATGAACGCGCGCCATGACGATGCGACGGCGGTTCGCCGCGCTGCGATGTTGAGAACGGCGTTCGGTCCCGTCATCGGCGCAGCCCTCGACGACCCGAGCGTCATCGAAATCATGGTCAATCCGGGCGGCGCTCTTTGGGTCGAACGCCACGGAAGAGGCCGCGCGCGCGAAGGCGTCGATCTCAGGCCCGCGGACGTTGAGCGCATTATCCGCCTGGTCGCGAGCCATGTCGGCTTCGATTGCGACAAGACGCGCCCGATCGTCTCGGCCGAGCTTCCCGGAACGGGCGAGCGCTTTGAAGGCGTCCTGCCGCCAGTCGCGACGGGTCCGACTTTCGCGATCAGGAAGCCGGCGGGACGCGTGATCTCGCTCGACGACTACGTCGCGGATGGCGTCATGACGGGGAGAGAAGCCCTCATTTTGAAAGGCGCTGTCCGCCGACGCGAGAACATCCTCATCGCCGGCGGCACGTCGTCCGGCAAGACGACGCTGGTGAACGCGCTCCTCGCCGAGATCGCCTCCGCCGAGGAGCGTATCGTCATCCTCGAAGACACGCGCGAGCTTCGCTGCGCGGCGAGCGACTGCGTCGCTCTCAGAACGTCGGCGACGGTCGGGTTGGAAAAGTTGGTGCGTTCGACCATGCGCCTTCGGCCTGACCGCATCATCGTCGGCGAGGTGAGGGGCGGGGAAGCCCTCGATCTCTTGAAGGCGTGGAACACGGGCCATCCGGGCGGCGTCGCCACCGTGCATTCGAACTCGGCCGCCTCGGCTTTGACGCGCATCGAGCAATTGATCGGCGAGCGAACGGCGTTGATCCCCCGCGCGCTCATCGCCGAGGCGATCGATCTTGTCGTCTTCATCGCGAAGACGAACGGGGCCAGGCGCGTTGAGGAGATTCTCCGCGTCGACGGGCTTGACGGCCAGCAGCACTACCGCCTCAGCGCCGCCGAGGCGCTCGATCTCTCCCTTGTGCGCGAAGGACAACATCCATGATCGCCTACCACATGCTCAGAAGTGTCATCGTCACGGCGCTCGCCATCATCGCGCTCCTGCTGCTGATGCAGACATCGGCCCACGCCGCCGGGTCCGGCATGCCGTGGGAAGCGCCGCTGACACAGATCCTCAATTCGATCGAGGGGCCGGTCGCGCGCATCGTCGCGGTGATCATCATCATCATCACCGGCCTCTCGCTCGCTTTCGGCGACACGTCGGGCGGCTTCCGCCGGCTCATCCAGATCGTCTTCGGCCTTTCGATCGCCTTCGCGGCGACGAGCTTCTTCCTCGCCTTCTTCTCCTTCGGCGGCGGCGCGTTGGTCTGAGGAACGAGAACCATGATCGAGGGATATTCCGTGCCCGTTCATAGAAGCCTCACCGAGCCGATGCTGATGGGCGGCGCGCCAAGGGGCATCGCGATCTTGAACGGGACGATCGCCGCCGCCGTCGGACTCGGCCTGCAGATGTGGGCCGCCGGCATCGTCCTCTGGCTCGTCGGGCACGGCGCCGCGGTCTATGCGGCGAAGAAGGATCCGAAATTCCTCGAAGTCGGCTCGCGTCACCTGCGGCATCGGAGTTATCTCGCATGCTGAACCTCAAGGAATATCAGCGCCGGCCCGAGCGCCTTGCGGATTATCTTCCGTGGGCGGCGCTCGTCGCGCCGGGCGTGGTGTTGTACTAGGTCGGGAGCTTACAGAGGACGATCCGCTTTCGCGGGCCCGATCTTGAGAGCGCGAGCGCCGAAGAGCTCGTCAGCTTCACGGCGCGCGTCAACAACGTGTTGAAGCGCTTCGGCTCCGGCTGGGCGCTGTTCTGCGTGGCGGCGCGCTTCCCGGCGCGCGGCTATCCGAGGAGCGTCTGGCGCGACGGCGCGGCCTGGCTCGTCGATGAG
>JBFXBB010000247.1:0-4600 GCA_050183685.1 Amphiplicatus sp. | reverse complement strand
AGGTCATCGGCACGAAGGTGCTTGATTCGTCGGGCAAGGAAATCGGCAAGGTCGAGGATGTGGTGCTCGACAAAACCGCCAACGCCATCATGTTCGCCGCGGTCGGCTTTGGCGGCTTTCTCGGCATGGGCGAGAAATATCACCCGATCCCCTGGGCTATGCTTGACTATCGGGAAGACAAGGACGGCTATGTCGTCAATGCGAGCAAGGATCAGTTGAAGGAAGCGCCCTGCGACTCATTGAAAGAACTGACCCAAAATGACGGCATGGGCTATCGCGACGCCGCCTATGACTATTACGGCGCGGAACGCTATTGGTAGGCCCTGGAGAAGAACCGGCCGGCAAAGGAGCCGCCGGCGGCGGCTCCTTTGCCTTGCGAGGCTTGATTGCGCCCTTGGGGCCGCGCCTCTATATCCGGCCGCATGACGGCGACCCCCGCCAACATTGTCGGCCTTTCGCGCGCGGCGCTGACGGCGGCGCTCGCCGCGGCGTTTGCGCTCGACCCGAAAAAGGCGCGGATGCGCGCCAGCCAGATCTGGCGCTGGGTCTATCATTACGGCGCGAAGGACTTCGCCGGCATGACCGACATCGGCAAGGACTTGCGCGCCGGGCTCGCGGAAAAATTCCTTATCGCCCGCCCGGACATCGTCGAACGCCAGATCTCCGCCGACGGAACGCGCAAATATCTCCTCCGGCTCGGGCCCGGCGCCGAGGTCGAATGCGTCTTCATTCCGGATGTCGGGCGCGCCGGGGCGCTGTGCGTCTCAAGCCAGGTCGGCTGCACCCTCGCCTGCACCTTCTGCCATACCGGGACTCAAAAGCTCGTCCGCAATCTCACCGCCGCCGAAATTGTCGGCCAGGTCCTCGCGGCGAAGGACGATCTTGAGGAATGGCCCTCGGGCGGCGAGGACCGGCGGCTTTCGAACATCGTCTTCATGGGCATGGGCGAGCCGCTCTATAATCTCGACAATGTCGCGGCGGCGATCGCCGTCATCGCCGATGGCGACGGGATCTCGATCTCGCGCCGGCGCATCACGGTCTCGACTTCGGGCGTCGTTCCCGAAATCGCGGCGCTCGGCGAGAAAACGGGGGCGATGCTCGCGATCTCGCTGCACGCGACGCATGACGCGCTGCGCGACGTCCTCGTTCCGATCAACCGCAAATATCCGCTCGACGCGCTTTTCGCCGCCTGCCGCGCCTATCCGGACCTTTCCAATGCGCGGCGCATCACCTTCGAATATGTGATGCTGAAAGACGTCAACGATTCCGACGCAGAAGCGCGCGCGCTGGTGCGCCTCCTCCGGGGAATTCCGGCGAAGATCAATTTGATCCCCTTCAATCCCTGGCCGGGCGCGCCCTATGACTGTTCGAGCTGGGAGCGGATCGAAGCCTTCGCCGACATCGTCAACCGCGCCGGCTACGCCTCGCCGATCAGGACGCCGCGCGGGCGCGACATTCTCGCGGCCTGCGGGCAGCTCAAATCGGCGAGCGTCAAGGAACGCGCGAGCGCCCGGCGCAAAGCGGCTTTGGCCTGATCAACGAGCGCATCCGATAGGCCCCATAGGAGAAGGCGGCCGCGGCGAGCGCAAAGGCGGCCGCGCCCATCGCCGGATTGGCGACGACCTCAAGCCGGCGCCAGATCTCTGCGGCGTCGCCGTAGCAGGCCGCAGGCTGATAATTCCGCAAGTCGCCGACACGCGCGAGACAGCCGGCGAAAACCTGGAGCTGATGCAGCTCTGCGACCGCCGCGAAACCAAGCGTATAGGCGAGCGCGAGCGCGAGCGCGATCCGGCCCGCGCTTTTCCCGAGCAGCGCCGCCGCGCCGATCGCATAGGCAAAGCCCAAGGGCCCCGCGAAAATATGAAGATACCAGCCGGGCGTTCCGGCGCGCGCCGCGCCCATCGCGAATTGCGTGATCACATGCCAGGCGAGCCCCGCGACCACCGGCCCGACAATGAAGACCGGCGCAAAGGCCGCCGCCTCGCGCCGGCGCTCGCCGGCGAGCGTGATGAGATAGCGCGTCATCACGAACCCGAAAGCCAGGCCGAGCATGAGGACGGCGTTATAGGGAAGCTTGGCGACCGACCAGGTGCCCGCCCAGATGAAGGTGAGATAAACCGAAAACATTCGCCGGAAGAATTGAAGCAGCGAGAAATTCGCCGCGATCAGCGCCCCGGCGTCGCCTTTTTTCCCGAGCGCGATGAGGTCGTTCGCCCCCGACAGCGCGCCCGTTTCGGCGAGCTTTCCCGCATACCACCACACGGCGATCGCGACAAAGACGAGCGCCATCGCCGCGACCGGAAGCAGCGCGCGCGAAAGCCGGCGGAGATCGCCCCGCCCGCCCGCCTCAAGCCGCAAGACCTCGCGGCAAACGAGGAAAAGCCCGACGCCGGCGGCGACCGGCAGGAAAAACGCTTTTGTCAGCGCGCCCATGCCGAGCGCGAGGCCGAGAAGAACGCCCCATTTAAGCCGCGCCCTGTCGCCCGCGCGCAGGAAACTCAACAAGGCCGCCCAGGCAAGGCCCGCAAAGAGGAGGCAGAAGGAATCATTGCCGAGCCGCGCCATCTCCGGGAAGAACATCGGCGCGTAAAAGGGCCAGGCCGCCATGATCGCCGGCGCATAAACGGCGTAGGCGGAGCGATCGCCCGTCCCGGCGAGATAGGCGCGCGTCGCCGCGACGCCGACCGCGAGCCCGATCATCGCGACGAGGAATGAGAAAAGCCGCAGCGCAAAAAAATGCGTCTTCCAGCTAAGGCCCTTCGTCGCCTGATAGACCGGGGCGAGCAGAAGATAGGCGAGCGGCGGGTGCTGGGCCTGCCAGTTGAGGGGACCGGCCGGCGCATAGGCGCGCGGGACCGGCGGCGCGTCGTTGATCGTCTTTCGCGCCGCGCCTTCCCGCTCGGGCGAGGCGAAAGCCTCGGCATAGCTGAGGCTTGCCGCTGGATCGGCCGGATTGACCGAGGCGCTCGGCGGAACGGGCGCCGTCGCCATATAATCGACGACGTCTTCGCCGAAGACGGCGCGGCCATAGACGGGGATGCGGCCCTTGTCGGCGACGAGCTGCGCATAGGAATAATGCGCGGTCTCGTCAAAGCCTTCGAAGGGCGGCGTCAAGAACAAGTGAGCGAGCCCGGCGAGACAGCCCGCAAGGAGCAGCAAAGCCGCCGGATCGCGCCAAGAATCGCGCCAAGAGCCGCGCCAGAGATCGCCGCCGCGCGTCATGTCGTCTCCCATTCGCCCGTCGCTTCTTTCGCTTGAAACGCCGCTGCGGTAAATCCCGGAGCGGGACGTCCAGGAGCGGGGCGCCAAGAAAAGGAGCCGCCGAGCATGAGCATCGAACTCAATCACACCATCGTCCATTCGAAGGACGCGGAGGCCGCCGCCGACTTCCTCGCGACATTGTTCGGTCTGCCGCGCCCGCGCCGCTTCGGGCCTTTCATGGTGGTCGACACGGCGAACGGCGTCAGTCTCGATTTCATCGATGACGACCGCGAGATCACCGAGCAGCATTACGCCTTTCTCGTCTCCGAGGCCGAATTCGACGCGATCTTCGCGCGCATCGAAGCGCAAGCCATGACCTATTGGGCGGACCCCTTCGCGCGCCGGGCCGGCGAGATCAACAGGAATGACGGCGGGCGCGGGGTCTATTTCCGCGACCCGTCCGGGCATTTTCTCGAAATCATCACCAGGCCCTATGGCGCGGGCGCCGATTGATGCTGCGGGTCGCCGGCGTCCTTGCGATCCCGGAAAGCGAGCTTGCGGAAAGCTTTCTGCGCGCCTCGGGACCCGGCGGACAGAATATCAACAAGGTCGAGACGGCGGTGCAGCTTCGTTTTGATGCGATGGGCTCGCCGTCGCTGCCGGCGCCGGTCAAGGCGCGGCTCGCCGCGCTTGCCGGGCGGCGCCTGACCAAGGCCGGCGAAATCGTCATCGAAGCGCGGCGCTTTCGCACGCAGGAGCGCAATCGCGAAGACGCGCGCGCCCGGCTCGCCGCGCTTCTCGCCGAGGCCGCGCGCCCGCCGCGAAAACGCGTGGCGACGAAGACGCCCGCCGCCGAGAAACGCCGGCGCCTCGAAGACAAGCGCCGGCGCGCCCGGCGCAAGACCGAGCGCGCCGATCGCGGCGAGGATTAGGTCGAGCAAGGGCAGGCCCGCAAAATAGTTCTTCGCCCGCGGGCGCTCTTCCGCTATGGCGGGCGCCGTCATCGGAGAGGGCGCCAATGCCGAAGCTGAAAGACGTCAAGAAAGTCGTGCTCGCCTATTCGGGCGGGCTCGACACCTCGGTCATCCTGAAATGGCTCCAAGCCGAATATCGCTGCGAGGTCGTCACCTTCACGGCCGATCTCGGCCAAGGCGAGGAGCTTGAACCCGCGCGCCGCAAGGCCGAGCGCGCCGGCGTCAAGGAAATCTATATCGAGGATCTCAAGGAGGAATTCGTCCGCGACTTCGTCTTCCCGATGTTCCGGGCGAATGCGCAATATGAGGGGCTTTATCTCCTCGGCACCTCGATCGCGCGGCCCCTGATCGCCAAGCGCCTCGTCGAGATCGCGCGCGAGACGGGCGCCGACGCCATCGCGCATGGCGCGACCGGCAAGGGCAAC
>JBFXBB010000246.1:0-4630 GCA_050183685.1 Amphiplicatus sp. | reverse complement strand
ATCGCGGAGATAGCGTTTCGTCGCCGGAGAAATCGAATAAATTTGGCCATCGGTGAGGTCGATCCGCGCAAACGAAATTGCGTCGAGCCAGAGATTGGCGGCGACAAGATTGGCGACGGCGAGCGCGGAAAATGCGAACCACTCTACATGACGTTTCGACTTCTTGCCTTTGGACCAGCGAAGACGCTCAAGCGCGAAGACGGTCAGAACGGCGAACACGCCGAAAATGCTGAGATAATAATAGATGTCGCGGAGATCAATGACGCCGCGCGTGATCGATTCAAACCGCGAACCGCTGCCAAGCAAGCGCAAAAACTCCCCGCCCTTATTGCCGGCGAGTGACGTCAATGCGTCGGAGCCAAGAATATAAAAGATCCCGCAAACGAGCGCCGTAACGATGAGGCTTACGATCTGGCTGTCCGTACGGGCGCTGACAAAAAGACCGATCGAGCAATAGGCCGCAGCGAGAAAAAGCGTCGCGACATAGCCGCCGATCACAGGCCCCCAGTCGAGCGGCCCGAGGAGAGAGACGGTGATCGGCAAGGGCAAGGTCAGCGCTAGGGCGAGCGCGACGAGGAAGAAGCAGGCGAGGAATTTTCCAGAGATGAGCGAAACCGGCGAAACTGGCGCCGTCATCAAAAATTCGACCGTGCCGCTGCGCCGTTCTTCGCTCCACATGCGCATGGTGACGGCCGATACAAGGAAAATCAAAAGCACCGGCATCCATTCGAAAAGCGGGCGCAGATCGGCGATGTTGCGCGCAAAAAATCGCTCCCCCCAGAAGAAAGTGAAGAGCGACACGCCGAGAAAGACGCCGATGAAAATCAGCGCGGCGAGCGATGAGAAATAGCTTCCAACTTCTTTCTTGGCGACGCGGAGAGCGCTAGACATGACGCGATTCCGTTCCTTCGCGGCCGCCGGATGAAATGTCGGCAAAGAGCGCCTCAAGATCGCGTTTAACCGGATAAAGCGCGATGAGATCGCCGCCCGCCCCTATTACGGCGCGCGCGGCCTCGGGCGCAATCTTGTCGGGATCGGCGCCATTGACGCTGATTTCATAGGTGCTGGCGCCGTTCTCCGAGGAAACTCGTTCGACGCCATACACGACAAGACGGGCGACCGCCGCCTTGGCGGCGCTTTCGTCAAGCGTTGAAACAAGGCGAAGCCGGTCGCCGCCCTGAAGCTCCGAGAGCGGCGCGTCATACGCGATGCGGCCGCGATTGATGATAATCGCTCGTTTGCACACCGCCTGCACCTCTTGGAGAATATGGGTGGACAAAATAACCGTCGCGCTTTCTGCAAGGCGTTTGATCAAATCGCGCATCTGGCGGATCTGTGACGGATCGAGCCCGCCGGTCGGCTCGTCGAGGATAACGATTTTCGGCTTTGTCAGGATCGCCTGCGCGACGCCGACGCGCTGTCTTAGGCCGCGCGATAAAGCGGCGATGGGCTCGCCGGCTTTTTCGAAGAGGTCCGTCGCCTCGATGACAGCGCGGATCGCCTTATTGCGCCCGTCTTTCGGGGCGCAGCGGAGTTCGGCCGCGTAATGAAGGTAATCGAGGACCGTCATGTCCGGGTAGAGAGGCGCGTTTTCGGGGAGATAGCCGATTTTCGCTTGAGCAAGGTCGAGGTCTTCTTCGACATCGCGGCCATCGATGAGAACGCGGCCCGCCGTCGGCTCGATATAGCCGGTCAGCATCTTCATGATCGTCGTCTTGCCAGCGCCATTATGGCCGAGAAGGCCGACAATTTCCCCCTCTCCGATCGTGAAGGAGACGTCGTCGACAGCAGTGAAGTCGCCATATCTGCGCGTCAGATTTTCTGCAACGAGCATGCATTCCCTAATTTTCTTCAGTGAGCGGCGGTCTCGCCTGACGCCCTGACGGGTCCAAAGCCTCGCCCGAGGAAAAGAGCCGAGCGCGTCCAAAATCGCCCTTCGAACGGCCTGCTATATCGACCAAAAAAGCCCGCAATATCAAGAGGCCGACGCCGCCTCCTTCGACAAACCGTTCTCGGAAAGCGATGGAGAACTGATCGCCGCCTCGCCGGCAGGCGCGACCGTCAGAATAGCTCCGCTTGCCAACGGTTCGCCTGCGTCGCGGCCCGTTGACGATGCCGAACCGCCGGGTGGAACGGGGCGCCTAAGCGGGCACGACGCGGGCCAGATCGGCGCCGGCGCGTGCGCACGCATTGCGCGCGTCGACGATAAGCCTCGACCGCTCGGCGAGGCCGCGATAGTCGACGCCGTCGTGATCGGTCGCAATGAGGACGGCGTCGTAGCTGGCGATTTCTTCGAGATCCCAGGCCCAAGAACGCCGGCCCGCCAGATCTGCGTGTTCGCGCGTCAACGGAATTTCCGGAACGAAAGGATCATGATAAGCGGCCTCGGCGCCGCGCGCCTCGATTAATTCGATGAGACGCAGCGACGGGCTCTCGCGCGTATCGTCGACATTCTTCTTATAGGCAAGACCGAGGATCAAAATGCGCGACCCATCAAGACCCTTGCCGACGCGTTCTTTGAGCGCGCCGGCAAGAACCTCGACAATATGTTCCGGCATCGCCGAATTGATTTCGCCGGCAAGTTCAATGAAGCGCGTGCGCATCCCCCGCTCGCGCGCCTTCCATGCAAGATAGAAGGGATCGATGGGGACGCAATGCCCGCCAAGACCCGGCCCCGGATAAAAAGGCATGAAGCCGAAAGGTTTTGTTTTTGCGGCGTCTATCACTTCCCAAATATCGACGCCCATCGAGCCATAAATGAGCTTCAGCTCGTTGACGAGCGCGATATTGACCGCGCGAAAGACGTTCTCCGTGATCTTCACCGCCTCTGCCGTCGCTGACGACGACACGGGCACGAGGTTCGCCGCGAAGCGTTCGTAAACGGCGATTGCGAGGGCGCGGCTCTCTCGGTCATCGGCGCCAATCACCTTGGGAATGCGCGCCGTCGTGAAGTCGAGATTGCCCGGATCTTCCCGCTCCGGCGAAAAAGCGAGATAGAAATCCACTCCCGCTTTAAGGCCGTTCCTTTCGAGGATCGGCTGCACAAGCTCGCGCGTGGTGCCCGGATAGGTAGTCGATTCGAGGACGATAAGCTGACCTGGGCGCAGCGTCCGCGCAATCGCTTCGCAAGTCGATGCGACGAAGCTGAGGTCGGGGTCAAAATTGCGGCCAAGCGGCGTCGGCACGCAGATAAGGATCGCGTCGGGTTCCGAAAGCCGGCCCATATCGGCCGTGGCGCTAAAGAGACCTCGTTGGACGAGCGCTGCGATCCGCTCTCCGGCGACATGCCTTATGTAACTCTTTCCCGCCGCGATCTGCCGCGATTTTACGGGGTCGAGATCGAAGCCGAGGACGCGGGTTTCCGCCTCGCCAAAGGCGATTGACAACGGCAGGCCGACATAGCCAAGGCCGATCACGCCGATAAGGGCTTCACCGCGCCGGACTTTCGAGAAAAGAGCCTGCGCCGTCTTCGACAATTGCGGAAACTCGTTCTCCTGCACGCTGCGTCTTCCCGATTAAAGCGTTTTCAGAAAAAGCGGGACCCGGTTTTCCGTCAGAAAACGCGCGGCGACAATAGGCTGGAACGGTTTGGCTGAATCGCAGATCAGTCAAACCGTTCCAGCCTCCCGACGCTAGGCCAATTTCGGACGCGCGGCGAGATGCTGGCGGATCGGCGGCCTGCGGCGAACTGCCCGCATCACAAGGTCTCGCCCCTCCGGGCGGCCACCCCAACTGAAGGAAGCCTCGTTCGCGATCTTCGACAGCGCGGGCGTCTCCTATGCGCCGCTTTGCTTGATCCGCTCCCGGGCGACAATGAGCTGTTGGATCTGGGACGTTCCCTCGTAGATGCGGAAAAGCCGCACGTCGCGGTACAGGCGCTCGACGGCGTATTCCGACATATAGCCCGCCCCGCCGTGGATCTGCACGGCGCGGTCGGCGACGCGGCCGACCATTTCCGAGGCGAAGAGCTTGGCCGCCGCGACCTCCATGACGACGCCCTCTCCGCGGTCGCGCTTTCTGGCCGTTTCGAGCACAAGCGCCTTCGCCGCCAGCATTTCCGTCTGGCTATCGGCGATCATTCCCTGCACCAATTGAAAGTCCGCAATCTTCGAGCCGAACTGGACGCGGCTCGTCGCAAAGGAAATCGCCTCGTCGATCAGCCGTTCGGCGACGCCGACGCAAAGCGCCGCAATATGGAGCCGCCCTTTGTCGAGAACTTTCATCGCCGTTTTGAAGCCGGTTCCCTCAACGCCGCCGAGCAAGGCGGACGCCGGAACGCGCGCGTCTTCAAAAATCACATCGCAGGTCACCGTGCCGTGCTGGCCCATCTTGCGGTCAGGCTTGCCGAGACGCAGACCGGGCGTTGCAGCGTCGACAAGAAAGCAGGAGATCGAATCGGCGCGGCGCTCCGGCGCCGTTCGCGCCATCACGGTGAAAAGCCCCGCGCGCGGCGCATTCGTGATGTAGCGCTTGACACCGTTGAGGATGTAGTCGTCGCCGTCCCGCGCGGCTTTCGTCTTAATCGCGATCGCGTCGGAGCCGATGTCCGGTTCGGTGAGCGCGAACGACCCGATAATATCGCCGGCGGCGAGCGCCGGAAGATAGGTCCGTTTCTGCTCGTCCGTTCCGC
>JBFXBB010000245.1:0-4630 GCA_050183685.1 Amphiplicatus sp. | reverse complement strand
TTCACCGTCGCGCCCTCGCCGCCGCGGCCGATAAGCCCGCCATGCGCAATCGCTTCAAGCGCCTTGTCGACCTGATAGGATTCGACCGCATCGGGATTTAAGAATCCGTCGACGCGTTTGGCCAGATGCGGCGAATAGACATAGCCGCCTGCAAGCGCCGCCAGCGCCGCGACGCCGAGCGCGGCGATCCACGCCCAATTCCAGCCGACGACAAAGAACATCATCAGCCAAACCGCGCTAAGAAGCGCCGCCTGTCCGTAGTCGGGCTGCAACACGAGCATCGCCATCAAGGCGCCGTAAAGCGCGCCCGCGATGAGGGCGCCGGGGAAACGCGGGCTCCGCACGCCTTCGGCGAGCATCCAGGCCGCCATCACGATGAAGCCGGGCTTTGCGAATTCGGAGGGCTGCACGCTGAACGCCCCGAAGGAGAACCAGCGCTTCGCGCCATTGACGTCCGGCGCGACGAAAAGCGCGAGCAGCATCAAGAGGAGAGAAACGCCGAAAATGACGACGCCGAGCCGTCTCGCCGCCAAGGGCGAGAGCAGCGAAACGCCAAGCATCAGCAAAGCCGCCGGCATAAGAAAAAGGAGCTGGCGCGACGGAAAATGAAAGCTGTCGGCGATTTTGAGGCGCGCCGCCGCCGCCGGCCCCGCCGCCATCAGGACGACAAAGCCGATCGTCATGATGACCGCGATGAGCGCGAGCGTCACCCGGTCGACGGACCACCACCAGCGCGCGAGAGCCGATGAATCGATGCGCGAGAGCGCCTTCACGCCGCCTCGCCCGCGGCGCGGGCCGCGCCCTGCGCGAGACGCCGGAAATTCTCGCCCCGCTCCTCGAAATTCTTGTATTGGTCGTAGGAGGCGCAAGCCGGCGACAAGAGCACGACCGAAGACATCGCCTTCGACTGCGCCGCGTCGCGCGCCGCGCGCGCGACCGCCCGTTCGAGATCGCCGCATTGCATGCAAGGAACGGCGCCGGCGAGCTGCGCCTCGAATTCCGTCGCCGCCTCGCCGATGAGATAGGCGCAACGCACTTTATGCATCAGCTCGCGCAAGGAAGCCACGCCGCCTTCCTTGGCGCGCCCGCCGGCGATCCAGAAGATTTCGTCATAGGATTTCAAGGCGCGCGCGGCGGCGTCCGCATTCGTCGCCTTCGAGTCGTTGACAAAAATGGTCGCGCCCGAGCGGGCGACGATCTCCATGCGATGCGGCAATCCCTCAAAGCGCTCCATCGCCTTGACTGCGACGGCGGGCGAGACGCCCGCATTCATCGCCGCGGCGAGCGCGGCCGCCGCGTTCTGCCAATTATGCGCGCCGCGCAAGGACGCGATATAGCGGATATCGCCCGCTTCGCCCGTTTTGCCGTCGAGATTGTAAAAGAGCTTTCCGGCGAGCGAAAATACGCCGCGCCCGAGCGAGCCTTCCGCCGAAACCGGAATGACGCGCGAGGCGTGCGCCGCCGAAAGCTCCGCGCAAAGACTTTGCGAGGGCGCGTCGTCGACGCCGATGATCGCCGCGTCTTCCGGCGTCTGATTAAGGAAAATCCGCCGCTTCGCCGCGACATAGCCCGCCATGTCGCCATGCCGGTCGAGATGGTCGGGAGAAAGATTGAGCATCACCGCGATATCGGCGCGGAAGGTCGCGGCGAGATCGAGCTGGAACGAGGAAAGCTCCAGCACATAGACGGTTTCGGGCGCGGGCTCGGAAAGCGAGAGCACGGGCCGGCCGATATTGCCGCCGACAGGCGCGTCAAAGCCCGCCTCTTTCAGAATATGGCCGATCAGCGCCGTCGTCGTCGATTTGCCGTTGGAGCCGGTGACGGCGACGACTTTCGGCCGCGCCGCGGGCGCCAAGGCGGCGAGCGCGCGCGCGAAAAGCTCGATGTCGCCGATGACCTCGATATTCTCCGCGACCGCCTTGCGGACGATCGCATGCGGCTTTGGATGGGTGAGCGGCACGCCCGGCGAGAGGACGACGGATTGCAGTTCTTTCCAGGGCCATTCCTTCGGATGCTCGGCGCGATATTCCGTGTTCGCTGTTTTCTCGCGGGCCGAGGGGCTTTCATCCCAGGCGAAGACCTCGGCGCCCGAGGCGACAAGCGCGTCCGCCGCCGCGACGCCTGTCGCGCCAAGGCCGAAAACGCCGATCTTCTTTTTCTGAACGCCCGGTATGCGCATCATCGAGGCTTGTTCCTATCTGAGCTTCAACGTCGCAAGGCCGACAAGGGCGAGGATGACGGCGACGATCCAAAAACGGATGACGATCGTCGATTCCTTCCAGCCGAGCTGCTCGAAATGATGGTGGATCGGCGCCATTCTGAAAACGCGCTTTCCCGTCAGCTTGAACGAGGCGATCTGGATCATGACCGACAGGCCTTCCAGCACGAAAAGGCCGCCGACGATCGCAAGCACGATTTCATGCTTGGCCGCAACGGCGATCGCGCCGATGGCGCCGCCAAGCGCGAGCGAGCCCGTGTCGCCCATGAAGATCGCGGCGGGCGGCGCGTTGAACCACAAAAAGCCGAGCCCGGCGCCGATGATCGCCGCGCAGACGATGGCGAGTTCGCCAACGCCCGGCACATAGGGCACGGCGAGATAATTGGCGTAATCGACGCGCCCGACGAAATAGACGATGATTCCATAGGTCGCGGCGGCGATCATCACCGGCACGGTCGCGAGGCCGTCGAGCCCGTCGGTCAGATTGACCGTGTTCGAGGCGCCGACAATGACAAAGGCGGCGAAGGGCACGATGAACCAGCCGATGGGCGCGCCGATGACGCCCTCGCCGAACCAGTGCGAAAAGGCGGTGAGCGGCACAAAGGGAATCCCGACGGAGAATTCAACGGCCGGCGGGGCGTCCGGGGCCGCGCTTAGCGTATCGACGCAGAGATAGCCGGCGAGAAGCGCGACCGCGAATTGCACGGCGAGTTTCAGGCTGCCGAGAACGCCGCTCGCCGACTGCTTCGTCACCTTAAGATAGTCGTCGATAAAGCCGAGCGCGCCGAAAGCGAGCGTGACGCCGAGCACGATCCACACATAAGGATTGTCGAGCCGCGCCCAAAGAACGGTCGCGATCGTCATCGACAAAAGAATGAGAACGCCGCCCATCGTCGGCGTGCCGGCCTTGGAGATGATGTGGCTTTGCGGCCCGTCCTGGCGGATCGGCTGGCCGCGTCCCTGCTTCCTTCGCATCCAGCGGATGAGCGGCGGGCCGAAAATGAACGCAATCAAGAGCGCCGTTACGACCGCCCCGCCCGCGCGGAACGTCAAATAGCGGAAAAGATTGAACAGCGCCGGATTCAAATCATAAAGGTAGTAAAGCATCGAGACTTCGAACCTGTTTTTGTTATTGCGTCGCCGCCTTCGGCGCCGGGCGTTCCGCCTTGAGGAGCGCGCGCGCAATCTCGCTCACCTTAGACGCGTTCGACCCTTTGACCATGATAATGTCGCCGTCGCGGAGATCGTTCGCGATCGCCGCGGCGAGGGCTCCTGCCGCCGGCGCCGATTTGGCGCGCATCGCGGCGGGCGCCTTCTCCCATAGATTTCGCATCAAATCGCCCACGACATAAAGCCTGTCGACCTTGACGTCGATGAGGGCGCCGGCGAGGCCGGCATGGAGCGCCGGCGCCGCGGGGCCGAGTTCCAGCATGTCGCCGAGGACGGCGATGCGTCGCCCGCCGCGCTTCGGCGCAACGGCGCCGAGAAGCGCGAGCGCCGCCGCCATCGAGGCGGGGTTGGCGTTGTAGCTTTCGTCGATAAGGGTGACGGCCGCGCCGTTCGTGAGAAAAATTTCGCGCCGCGCGCCCCGTCCCTCGGTCGCGCGATGCCCGGCGAGCGCGCGCGCGGCCTTGCCGACCGGCGCGCCGAGCGCATGGACGGCGGCAAGGACGGCGAGCGCGTTCATCGCCTGGTGGCGGCCCGCCGCGCCGAGCGCAAAGTCAATCCGTTCCCCGAACAGCATCGCGCCAACGGCGGCGCCCTCATCGTCCATTCGATAGGAGACAAGGCGCGCATCGGCCTCGTCATGCGCGCCGAAGCTGACGAAACGCCGGGCGCCCGCCTCCTCGGCGCGGCGGCGCAAAAGCCCATAATGCGGATTGTCGCGGGGCAGAACCGCCGTTCCTCCTTTCGCGAGACCAAGGAAGATTTCCGCTTTCGCCTCGGCGATTTTTTCGACCGCGCCGAAGAACTCAAGATGGGCGGGCGCGACCGTCGTCACGATCGCGACATGCGGCTCGACGAGCCGTGTCAGCGGCGTGATCTCGCCCGCATGGTTCATGCCGATCTCGAAGACGCCATAATCGGCGTGCATCGGCAGGCGCGCGAGCGTCAGCGGCACGCCCCAATGATTGTTGAAGCTCTTGTCGGCGGCGTGGACGCGCCCCGCCGCGCCGAGCGCCGTGCGCAGCATCTCCTTGACGCTGGTCTTGCCGACGCTTCCCGTCACGGCGACGCGCTTGCCGAAATTCCGCAGGCGCGCGGCGCGGGCAAGATCGCGCAAGGCTTCAAGCGTGTCGGCGACGACGAGGAGCGGCGCGCCCTCGGGCGCATCCTCCGGCGCGCGCGCGACAAGCGCGGCGGCGGCGCCTTTCGCAAAGGCCGCGTTGATGAACTCATGGCCGTCGCGCG
>JBFXBB010000244.1:0-4647 GCA_050183685.1 Amphiplicatus sp. | reverse complement strand
CTCGCACCATCCGCCGCCGAATATCCGTCGATAAAGATCGTCCCATGATCCACCTCCGATAACGGTGAATCACGGTTCGACCTCAACGCAAACAGATTTGATTCGGATTATCTGCTCGATGCTCTAGGCCGTTAGGGAGAACGTTTCGTTAATGAACGCCGCCCGCGCCGGCAGCGGGATGAATTGAACGTCGATCGCTCCGGGCGTTATGGCGACTTTGCGCCGCGAGGCTCCAACTTCCGTCAATCGCCCAAGCGCTAAGAGGCGGGCGCTTCCGCCGCGGCGACGACGGTCCGGCTCGGCAGGCGGTAGAATTTGTGAAGGCCGATCGTCGCCGTCGGGGTCATGCGCGCGGCCCAGACGGGGGAGACATAGCTCGCATGGTAATGCGTCGCATGGCGGCTTACAGGGACGCGGAGCCCGGCGAGGACGGCGCCCGCAAGATCTTCCGCCTGCGCCCATTTCCGCTTGTTCAAGCGCATCTTCATCGAGCCGTCGCAGGTGAAGGAGAACTGGCAGCCCGTGCGCCGCTCCGCCCCTTGAAAGACGACGCCGCAAATGGTCGAGGGGAAAATCGGGCTCGCAACGCGGTTCAGGACGACGTCGGCGACGGCGAGCTGGCCGATGCGCGACTCCGAGCGCGCCTCGTAATAGATCGCCTGGGCGAGGCACTTTCGCTCTTCGGCGTCCATGCGCGCGATACGGATCTCGGAAAAGTCGAAATCGACGAGATCGGCGATCGCGCCATGTTCGGCGACAAGATCGCTGGTCGACTTCGCCGGCTTCAGCTTCGGCGCGTCAAGCGCCTGGCGGGCGGCGGCGGTTTCCGCGGCGAGGAATTTCGTCAACTCGGCGGCGAGTTCGGCCTCGCCGGCGAGGGCCGCGTCGGCCGCCTTCGCGCTCTCGGCGCGCTGGACCGAGGCGGTCGCGGACAGCGCCGTCAGAAGGACGCAGACCGACAAAAAAGCCGCCGCGACGAGGCTGCGTCCGGTCCAGGAAACGCGATGCTCCCCGCCGGGGCCCGCCGCCCCCTCCGCGTCTTCGAAAATGGAGACCCGCCGCTTCGCCATCTCTTCCATCTCGCCGCGTCCCTGACCCGCGCTCCAAACGGAGACCTCGCGCCAGAGATGCAAAAGACGCGCCCATTTCGCTTCATGGGACCGCGTCTCGCCGGGGCCGACTATGGCGCCTCGGCGACCGTCGGGCAAATCAAAAAGCGTTCCGTTAACTTCTTGTTAACCTTACGGTGAATCGATACAAGAGCCTGAAAAGGCTGGACGATTCGTTATGACCGCGCCAGCGTCGCCTGCGCCGCGGCGAGCCGGGCGATCGGCGCGCGGTAAGGCGAGCAGGAAACATAGTCGAGCCCGACCCCCTCGACAAAGGCGATGGAAGCCGGATCGCCCCCATGCTCGCCGCAAATGCCGAGCTTCAGGCCGGGCTTCGCCCCGCGCCCTTTTTCCGCGGCGATCTTGATGAGCGCGC
Organism: Amphiplicatus sp.; assembly: GCA_050183685.1. Taxonomy (GTDB): domain Bacteria; phylum Pseudomonadota; class Alphaproteobacteria; order Caulobacterales; family Parvularculaceae; genus Amphiplicatus. The sequence goes on along the minus strand of JBFXBB010000244.1, from coordinate 3,162 downwards.
CGACGCCTTCCCGATCGATCGAGACGAAAGGATCGCGTTCAAGCACATTCTGGCGGAGATAGATGGGCAGGAAGGAGGCCGAATCGTCGCGCGACAGGCCGAAGGTCGTCTGCGTCAGGTCATTCGTCCCGAAACTGAAGAAAGCCGCCGCCTCGGCGATCGCGTCGGCGGTCAGGGCGGCGCGCGGCAGCTCGATCATCGTGCCGATGAGATAGTCGAGCCGCGCCCGCCTCTCCTTGAAGACGGCCTCGGCGACCGCCTCGACGCGGGCCTTCAGGAGCGCGAGCTCCTCCTTCATCGCGACGAGCGGGATCATGATCTCCGGCGTCACTTTCTCGCCGGTCGCGGCGGCGACGTCGAGCGCGGCCTCGATGATCGCCCGCGTCTGCATCTCGTAAATCTCAGGGTACGAGATCCCGAGACGGCAGCCGCGATGGCCGAGCATCGGATTGAACTCATGCAGCTTCTGCGCGCGCGCCTGCAATTTCGCCGCGTCCATGCCGGAGGCCCTCGCGACCTCTTCGATCTCGGCGTCGGAATGGGGGAGGAATTCGTGCAGCGGCGGGTCGAGCAGGCGCACCGTCACGGGCAGGCCCCGCATGACGCGGAAAATCGCCTCGAAATCGGCGCGCTGCATCGGCAAGAGCTTGGCGAGCGCGGCCTCGCGCCCGGCCTTGTCCTCGGCGAGGATCATCTCGCGCACCGCGACGATGCGGTCGGCCTCGAAAAACATATGCTCGGTGCGGCAAAGCCCGACGCCCTCCGCGCCGAAGCCGCGCGCGACCTCGGCGTCGGCCGGCGTGTCGGCGTTGGCCCGCACCCGCATCCGGCGATAGGTGTCGGCCCAGCCCATCAGCTCGGCGAAATCGCCGGAAAGCTCCGGGCTCACGGTCGCGACCTCGCCGAGAAAGACCTGGCCCGAGGCGCCGTCGATCGTCACGAGATCGCCTTTTTTGACGACGCGCCCGCCGGCCGAAAAGGTGAGGTCTTTGGCGTTGATCTTGAGATCGCCCGCGCCGCAGACGCAAGGCCGGCCCATGCCGCGCGCGACCACCGCCGCGTGGCTGGTCATGCCGCCGCGGGCGGTCACGATCCCCGCCGCCGCATGCATCCCGTGAATGTCTTCCGGGCTCGTCTCGACCCGCATCAAAATGACCTTGCGGCCGTCCTGCGCGAGCCGCTCGGCCTCGTCGGAGGAAAAGACGACCTCGCCCGTCGCCGCGCCGGGCGAGGCGGGCAGTCCCGTCAAAATGAGATCGCGCGGGGCGTTCGGATCGAGCGAGGGATGGAGAAGCTGGTCGAGCGAATGCGGGTCGACGCGCCTGACCGCCTCCTTCTCGTCGATCAGGCCTTCCTTGGCGAGATCGACGGCGATCTTGAGCGCGGCTTTCGCGGTGCGCTTGCCGTTCCGCGTTTGCAACATGAAAAGCTGGCCGCGCTCGACCGTGAACTCGATGTCCTGCATGTCGCGATAGTGTTTTTCGAGCCGGTCGAAAATGACGGCGAGCTGTTTAAACGCCTCCGGCATCGCCTCTTCGAGGGAGGGGGCGGTCTCGCCCATCGCCGCGCGGGCGCGCTTCGTCAGGGGCTGCGGCGTCCTGATGCCGGCGACGACGTCCTCGCCTTGCGCGTTGATCAGGAACTCGCCGTAATAGGCGTTCTCGCCGGTCGAGGGGTCGCGCGTGAAGGCGACGCCCGTCGCCGAGCGCTCGCCCATATTGCCGAAGACCATCGCCTGCACATTGACCGCCGTCCCCCAGCTTTCGGGGATATTGTGGAGGCGGCGATAGGTCTCGGCGCGGTCATTGCGCCAGGAGCCGAAGACGGCGCCGATCGCGCCCCAGAGCTGCTCATGCGGGTCCTCGGGGAAGGGCTTGGCGAGCGCCGCCTCGACGGCGGCCTTGTACTGCGCGATGACCTCGCGCCATTCGGCGGCGTTAAGCTCGGTGTCGAGGAAATAGTCGCGCTCCTGCTTGAAGGCTTCGAGGATTTCCTCGAACACGTGATGATCGACGCCGAGCACGACGTCGGAATACATCTGGATGAAGCGGCGATAAGAATCATAGGCGAAGCGTTCATCGCCCGAGAGCGCGGCGAGGCCCTTCACCGTCTCGTCGCCGAGGCCGAGATTGAGGACCGTGTCCATCATCCCCGGCATCGAGGCGCGCGCGCCCGAGCGCACCGAGACAAGCAGCGGGTTCGCCGGATCGCCGAAACGTTTGCCGACCGCGCGCCCGACCGCCTCAAGCGCGGCGTCGACTTCTTCTTTAAGGCCGTCCGGATAGCGGCGGTCATGCTTGTAGAAAGCGGTGCAGACTTCCGTCGTGATCGTAAAGCCCGGCGGCACCGGCAGGCCGAGATTGGACATCTCGGCGAGATTGGCGCCCTTGCCGCCAAGCAAGTTCTTCATCGAGGCGTCGCCCGCCGCGCCGCCCGGGCCGAACGCAAACACCCATTTCGCCGTGCTCTTCCCCGCCGTCATGTCATCCCGGTCCATATCGAACATCAACGCACTCCCTTAATACGCGGCCCTGAGCGGCGCCAAGGCGGAAATCGCCGCATTGCAGCGAAGAACGGCCGCCGGCGGGGGGTGAACGACAAGCGCCGGCGGCCGCCTCCGCGGGAGCCGGCGCGGCCCCAGGCCAGGCCGGGGAGGGGGAAAACCGGCGGCGAGGGGTCCGGGCGGCGCCCGTCTTGTCAGTCGATCTGACGGGGAAAGAATAAACCCGCTCCGGGGGGAGGGGGATAACTTGCCAAAAAAGGCGGATTTGTTGGGCGGCGAGGGTTAACGCGGACGCCTTCTTTTCTCCGGCGCCACGGGGGTCGAGCGCCGGGGGCGCGGCCCATCCTTCGTGACGCGCCTTCGGCGCTCCTCAGGATGAGGCTTTCCCTTGTTTCAACACGACGGGCCTCATCCTGAGGAGCGGGCGAAGCCCGCGTCACGAAGGATGGGCCGCGGGGGCCGCAAGAAGCAAAGCCCGCCTTTATCTCCCGCCCTCGATTTGTTAACCATTCATGGGGACGGCGCATAGCGAACGCCGGCATTGGGGCATGGGGGAACCCGCGTTGAAAACGAAACGCCGATTCACTCGCGCGGAATGCGCGATCCTCGCCCTTCTCGCCGCATCGATCGTCACGCCCGCGAGGGCGAGCGCCGCCGGC
>JBFXBB010000243.1:0-4653 GCA_050183685.1 Amphiplicatus sp. | reverse complement strand
GCCGGAAAGATCGGGCCGCACGGTCTTCAACAGGATGACGCAGCCCTGCGGCGTGCAGGGAACGAGCCCGGCCGCGCCCGCCATCAGCCGGCCGGCGCTCGTCTCGGTGAGCCCGTCGACGTCTTTTTCGGGATCGATCGCATTGATGACGCGATGGGCGTTGATCGCGGCCGGCAGCGGCATCTGCACGAGAACGCCGTCGACCCGGTCGTCTTCGTTCAGCGTCCGGACGAGCGCGAGGAGATCCGTTTCCGAGGCCGTCGCCGGCAGGCGATGCTCGAAAGAGGCGAGGCCCGCCTCTCTCGCCGCGCGGCCCTTATTGCGGACATAGACCGCGCTCGCCGGATCCTCGCCGACAAGGACGACGGCGAGTCCCGGCGCGATCCCTTTCTCTTTCAGCTTCGCCGCGCCGGCGCCGACGCGCGCGCGCAAAGCCGCCGCGATTTTCTTGCCGTCGATCAACTGCGCCGTCATGCCGTCTTCTCCTTGTCGGGCGCGAGCGCCGCGATCTTGCGGGCGATGTCGGCGCCAGCGCCGGCGATAACGACCGTCTTCAGGCGGTCCTTGTCGCCTGCGGTAATCGAGAGGGCCGATTTCGGCAAGCCGAGCAAGGCCGCAAGCAGCGCGATGACGGCCTTGTTCGCGCGGCCCTTGTCCGGCGGCGCCGTCACGCGCAGGGCAAGACGCGCCTCGCCTTTCGGCCCGCGCCACAAACCGATGACCGCGTCCCTGTCCGCGTTCGGCGTCACGCGGATGTCGAGCCGCACGCGCCCCTCGCCGCCGGACGCCGCCAACGCCGTCAGAGCCCTTGGCGAATCATCGGATCGAACACGTAATAATTCATGCCGTAGCGAACCGCGCTGATCCCGATGAGGAGGATGATCGGCGAGATGTCGAGGCCGCCGAGACTGGGCAACATATTGCGGATCGGCCGCAGCAGCGGCTCGGTCAAGGCAAGGCATGTCCGCCAGATCGCGTCGACGAGCTGATTGTGGCGGTTGATGACATTGAAGGCGATGAGCCAGCTCATGATCACCGAGACGAAAATGACGACAATGTAGAGCTGCGCGACGGCGTTGAAGATATAGGCGATGACGGCCATGAGCGGGGCTCCTCGCTGGTCTTTCGCACGGCTTAGGGCGCGCCGGCCGGACGCGCAACCGAGGCCTGCCGCCCGTTCTTCGCGACGCGGCCTTCGGCCGCTCCTCAGGATGAGGCTTTCCCCGATTGAAGTGATGCACAACCTCATCCTGAGGAGGCGCGAAGCGCCGGCGCGAAGATTGGGCGGCGTCATCCGACCGCCGCCGAGAGCCCTTCACCGTCAGATTGACAGCCCCAAGACCCGATCCTAAGAGGGCCATCCCATCCGTATCGGGGCAGTAGCTCAGTTGGGAGAGCGCGACGTTCGCAATGTCGAGGTCAGGGGTTCGATCCCCCTCTGCTCCACCACGTTTCGCCATCGGCTTCGCGTGGCGCGGCCGCGCAAAGCCGAAGCGCGCCCGACATAGCCCGTAGGGCGAAGACGGGCCGTCCGCCGAGGAGAGGGCCGCATGCCCGACAACGCCCCTCGCCCTAGCGACGCTGAAATCGTCCGCCTCTTCGCCCGGCAAAAAGCCGCCTTCGCGGCGGATCCTTTTCCCGCCTGCAAAGCCCGCCTCGCCCGGCTCGACAGCCTCATCCGCGCGGTCGGGGCGCATGAAGCGCGGATCGTCAAGGCGATCAATGACGACTTCGGAACCCGCGCGGGCCCCGAGACGATCGCCGCGGAAATCCTCATGACCCTCGGCGCGGCGAAAACCGCCAAGCGCCATCTCGCCCGATGGATGCGCCCGCGCCCGGTCAGGACGCCCGTCTATCTCCTGCCGGCGCGAAGCCGGATCGAGCCGCAGCCGAAAGGCGTCGTCGGCATTGTCTCGCCCTGGAACTATCCCGTGCAATTGGCGCTCGCGCCCGCGATCGCCGCGCTCGCCGCCGGCGACCGCGTGATGGTCAAGTCGAGCGAGACGACGCCGGCGACGGCCGATCTTCTTCGCTCGATCGTCGCCGCCGAATTCGACGAGGATCTCTTCGCCGTCGTCGCCGGCGGCGCGGACACGGGCGCGGCCTTCGCGCGCCTTCCCTTCGATCATCTTCTCTTCACCGGCGGGACGCAGATCGGGCGCAAGGTCGGCGTCGAAGCGGCGAAGAATCTGACGCCCGCAACCCTGGAGCTCGGCGGCAAGTCGCCGGCGATCATCGATGACAGCGCCGATCTTTCCGCCGCCGCGCGCGCGATCGCCTATGGCAAGCTCTTCAACGCCGGCCAGACCTGCATCGCGCCGGACTATGTGCTCGTCCCGCGCGAAAAGAGCGCGGCGGCCGTCCGCGCGATCGGCGCGGCCGCGCGCGCGCTCTATCCCGAAATCGATTCGACCGCCGACTACACGGCGATCGTCTCCGACCGGCATTTCGCGCGCCTTTGCGGCCTCCTCGACGAAGCGCGCGGCGCCGGGGCGCAAATCGTCGAGATCGGCTCGGCGAACGCGCTCCATCCGCAAAGGAAGCTCCCCTTCGCGATCGTCGTCGATCCGCCCGAAGGGCTCGGCCTGATGCGCGAGGAAATCTTCGGACCGATCCTTCCCGTCATCGGCGTTTCCTCGCGCGAGGCGGCGATCGCCCATGTCAATAAGGGCGCGCGCCCGCTCGCGCTTTATTGGTTCGGCCGCGACAAGGCCGCCGAAAAGAAGATCCTCACGCGGACGATCGCCGGCGGGGTCACCGTCAACGGCACGCTGCTCCACGCCGCGCAGGAGCATCTGCCCTTTGGCGGCGTCGGCGCGAGCGGCATGGGCGCCTATCACGGGCGCGCGGGGTTCGACACATTCTCGCATTTAAAACCTGTTCTCCGGCAATCGCGCCTCGCCGCCGGCGCCCTTCTCCACCCGCCTTTCGGCGGGCGCACGAAGCGCGTCCTGAAGCTCTTGCGCAGCATCATCTAAGCCCGAGGGTAAACCGGCCCCGGGGGGGACGGGGATAAATACGGGGATAAGTCCGGGGATAAGTTTGGGATTAACGATGTAACGATTTGGTTTTATTGATGTTTCCGGCGCGCAACCTATTGGGGAAGGGGCGCCGCACTGAGTGCGCTCTACTAAAATCCGGGCACGCGGCGGACCTCAGCCCAAATCTTGCTTAACTTCCGGCGCTGTATGAAGCCGCGCGCCGTTCCGATAGAAAGGCGCGTTATTCGGAGAGAGCCATGTGCGGGATTATCGGCATAATCGGCAAGGCGGACGTCGCGCCCCTGATCGTCGAGGGGCTGAAGCGCCTCGAATATCGCGGCTATGACTCGGCGGGCGTTGCGACCCTCGCCGCAGGCCGGCTCGACCGGCGGCGCGCGCCCGGCAAGCTCGCCGCGCTCGAAGCCGTGCTCGCCGCGCGCCCGCTCCCCGGCGCGGTCGGCATCGGCCACACCCGCTGGGCGACGCATGGCGCGGCGACGGAAACAAACGCCCACCCCCATGCGACGGCCCGCCTCGCGCTCGTCCATAACGGCATCATCGAGAATTTCGCCGAGCTCCGCCGCGAGCTTGTCGCGGCGGGCTATACATTCGAATCGGAAACCGATTCGGAAGTCTGCGCGCAGCTCGTCACCTATTATCTCGAACGCGAAAATCTTTCGCCGAAGGACGCCTTCGGCAAGGCGCTGACGCGCTTTAAAGGCGCCTTCGCGATCGCCGCGCTCTTCATTGGCGAGGAGGATCTCCTGATGGGCGCGCGGCGCGGCAGCCCGCTCGCGATCGGGCGCGGCGACGGGGAGATGTTCCTCGGCTCTGATTCCTACGCGCTCGCCCCCTTCACCAATCGCGTGACCTATCTCGACGAAGGCGATTTCGTCGTCCTGACACGGAATAATTTCGACATTTATGACGCCGCCGGCGAGAAAGTAAGCCGCGCCGAGACGATCTCCTCGGCCGCCGACGCGCTTGTCGACAAGGACGGCCACCGCCATTTCATGGCGAAAGAGATCCACGAGCAGCCCGAAGTGATCGCGCATACCTTGTCGCGCTATCTCGACCCCGCGACCGAGACGGTGCGCCTGCCCCAAGGCGCCTTCGATTTCGCCGCGCTCGACCGCCTGACGATCTCGGCCTGCGGCACGGCCTATTACGCCGGGCTTATCTCGAAATACTGGTTCGAGGACTGGGCGGGCCTTCCGGTCGAAATCGATATCGCCTCGGAGCTGCGCTATCGGCGGGTTCCCTATCCAAAAAACGGCGGCGCGCTCTTCGTCTCGCAATCGGGCGAAACGGCCGACACGCTCGCCGCGCTCCGCGAGGCGCGGGCGCATGGCCAGAAAATCGCCGCCGTCGTCAATGTCGCCGAATCCTCGATCGCGCGCGAGGCCGACGTTATTTTCCCGATGGCGGCGGGCCCTGAGATCGGCGTCGCCTCGACGAAAGCCTTCACCTGCCAATTGACGGCGCTCGCCGCCGTCGCGCTCGCGGCGGGGCGGGCGCGCGGGCGGATCGACGAAAACGAGGAACGCCGGCTCGCGCGCGCGCTGCTCGAAATCCCGCGCCTTGTCGCCGAGGCGCTAAAGCAATCCGCCGCGATCGAGGAAATCGCCAAGGAGATCGCGAAAGCCTCCGACGTTCTCTATATCGGCCGCGG
>JBFXBB010000242.1:0-4679 GCA_050183685.1 Amphiplicatus sp. | reverse complement strand
TTTTCACGCTCGCGGCGCTTGGGATCACGTCGATTTCGCTCGCGACGACCGCCGTCAACCAGCCCGTCAACGGCAATGTCATCCATTCGACGAGCAAGGTGACGTTCTCGAACGGCGAGACGCGCGCAGCGAATGATAATGGCATGACAACTTGCATGGCGGCGTGAGCGGCGTCACGTTGAGATGAATTTAAGCAGCACAAACTTGGACGGTGCGATCGCGTATGTCTGCGAGAATTGCGCAAATCAATTTAAGGAAGCGGTCATCGCTTTCGGTTGCGTTCGGGCGCGGTCAAGCCGTCACGAAAACTTCTCGGCCCTTCCCGGATTTTAAGTTGCGCTCCCCGACGAGCATACTATCCTGTGCGTGCTTCTTCCATAGTTGAAGCGGAAGGGGGGAGAGCCTTCCGCATAGCAGTTCGTGGTGACGCGCCTGTTGGCGCGAATGGGAGGCTTGTGGTGCGCGCTTGAAAGTAGCTATGAGCGTACTCCCGACCGGAGATGCTGTGACTTCGTTGTAAAAATATAGCCATGTGACTGCCCAAAGTAGGGTCGCCATTTGTTCGTATGAAAGTTCGAAGAATTAACAGTCTGCAACAGATGGAGACAACATTGAGTATCTTGCAAGTCACGTCCTGTATGTTTAGCTCTCGGCTAAAGGATCGACAGCGAGGTAGTTGGAAGACCGGCCCGGATGAGGAGCGCCTAAGTAGGCTCTCCCTCCAGAAGGCAAGCTGTTTGACTGCGTTAGTTGCAACAATCGCGCTGATTGGCGCGTGCGACGGAGCTTCGGGGCCCCGAGATGCCGATCTAAATCGAAGGCTGTTTGAAGAGGCATGTGTTCCTGAAGATCGCGTCTTTCGCCTGGATGAGGTCTTCAACGATCCGGATTGGGACGCGATTTGCTGGGTGGTTGAGTATTCAAGTGTAAGCAGTTCCATACATACGGCAAAAAAATTACCGGAAGCGCCGCAAGGCGACTATACATATATCCCAAATGACTATTTTCAGACCGATGAGGATAGAATCATCTCATTAGTTGATTTTGAGTCGAAAACTGTTCGATCGTACGTGGTCGGGCCTAAGGCCCACTATAGTATTGCTGGCCTTGAACTTTGTTATAGCAGAGAATTCGCGATGGCGAAATGTCAACCGCCAGATTCATATTTTGACGGAAAGCCGACTAGATATGTACGGATGTTTGATTCTCGGAAGTCAATGCCGGAGCAATTGGAGTAGAGCCAGGGCTTTGTAAGAATAACCGCGTAGATTGTAAGTTTTCTGGGATTTCATGGAAGGGGAAGCCCTATGTTTAGACGGAGGCAAAAATCATGAGCGTCGTGAAGAAGACTCTGTTGAATATGGCGGCGCACAATGGAAACGCGCTTGCGTACGGAAATGAAATCGACGAACTCCATCATAACAGCATTCAGCATGCGCACATGAGCGCAGAGTTGGCCTATGATCATGGAGCCACCGTTGCCGAAGCCCTGGGTGCTGTAAAGGAGATCGCAGCCGATTATATTGGCGATAAGAACCTTGGCAGCGATGACTATTACAAAGACATGTACAATAACGAAATTGGCCGGCAGATCGGCGAGTACGCGCGCCAAAATGAATTGCCGGCGAGTGCTATTGATGACCTGATGAAGGATGCCTACGATCAGGGCGATCTCGCCAACACTGATCAAGACAACCGATTGGGGCCCAGTCAAGATCCCATTTGGGATGGGCCTTCAGAAGAATGGGAGGGCAAATCCGCAGGACGAGATTATGACTATCCTGGGTCGCCCAATCCATTTGGGCCCTACAACTGGGGAGCTGCAGCGCCATATTTCGCCGCAGCTATGATATTTGGCCTGGCATTCGCCAGCCCGGCTGCCGCCGCAACAGCAGTAGTTGGTATCGGGGCAGGTATATTGCTTCTGAACTTCGACGACCTTCTGGGCGACCCGCTTGTGATCGATCTCGACGGCGACGGGTTGGCGCTGGTCGGCGCGGCGGAGTCGGGCGTCTTGTTCGATATCGACGATGACTCCTTCGCCGAGAATGTCGGCTGGTTCGACGCCGATGACGGGCTTTTGTTCCGCGACCTCAATTCGAATGACGCGGTGGACGGCATTGCGGAGCTGTTCGGCGATTCCTCGACCGACGCCTTCACCGATCTTGCGTCGTTCGACCTCAACGCCGATGATGTGATCGACGCGCAGGACGCCGTCTTCGCCGATCTTCAAATCTGGAAAGACGCCGACAGCGACGGCGTCACGGACGCGGGCGAGATTTTCACGCTCGCGGCGCTTGGGATCACGTCGATTTCGCTCGCGACGACCGCCGTCAACCAGCCCGTCAACGGCAATGTCATCCATTCGACGAGCAAGGTGACGTTCTCGAACGGCGAGACGCGCGACGCCTATGCGGTGTTCTTCGATGTCGAACAGAGCGTGTCGGATTACATCCCGCCGACGGAATTCACCTTTGAAGACCGGGCGCTCCTGCTTCCGAATATCGCCGGCAGCGGCGACGTCGCGGACCTCGTCTATGCGATGTCGCTGAATTCGACCTTGCTCGATCTCGTCGACGATCTCGTCAAGGACAGCCCGACGCTCTCGGTCGACCAATTGATGGCGCGGGTTGAGGAAGTCGTGCTCGAATGGACCGGCGCTGACGAGGCGACGCCCGGCTCCTTTGGGCCGAATATCGACGCCCGCCGAGTCGCCGTCCTCGAAGCCTTTAACGGAACCATTTTTGGCATCTCCGGCCCGAACGGCCACCAGGTTGCCCAGCTCAATCTCGGTTATGAACGTCTTCTCCAGGACATCGCCGTCCGTTTCGCCGTTCAGGCGCCGTCATCGGCTTTGATCCTCGCGGTGGTAGATGAGGAAACGTTGCCAACGAACCATGTGGCGAACGGGATAGCATGGGCCTTTTATGATCCCCAGTCGGATAGTTTCTATGGCGATACCGCAGACATTCTTGGCGTCTTGCTGGAAGAACAAGGCGACGAGCCCCTCTATTTCACGCTTGTCGAGAAAGGCGAATATGTCCGCTGGTTCCTTGAGTCCGCCTATGCGGGCGATAAGGATCATTTAGTTGCGGACATGACTGCGGCCTTCACCGCACTCGAAGAAACCGTTGCGGCGGATGTAATCGACAGACTCGCCTATATTGTGCTCGCCGATATAGCGGACGCGCTTGTAGGAACCGAAAGCGCCGACACGTTAACGTTAACGGGCGCAAGCCCTGTCGAACTCGGCTTCCTCTCCGGTCTCGGCGGCGCCGACGCGCTGACCGGCGACATCAGTAGGGACTATCTCCTCGGGGGGCTCGGCGACGATACGCTTGCGGGCGCACAGGGCAATGACATTTATCTCTACAATCTTGGCGATGGCGAGGACGTCATTGTGGAGGGTTATCTCGGCGGCACGTCCGACCGTTTAGAATTAGGCGCTGATATCACGGTAGTGGGAACCACGCTTACGCGCTCCGGAAGCAATCCTGACGACGCAGTTCTTTCCTTCTCGGGCGGCGGCTCAGTGACGCTGGGCGGCGCGTTCTCCATAAATTGGCAGTCCGGCGTCGAAGAGATCGTCTTCGACGACGAGACGGTTTGGACGCAGGCCGATCTGCGCGAGATGATACTCGACGCCCTTTCCACCACGGGCAATGACGAGATCGACGGTTTCTACACCGACGACGTCATCACCGGCGGTCTTGGCGACGACATTCTCGCCGGCGCGGGAGGAAACGACACTTACATCTACGCTGACGGCGATGGGGACGATGTCATTGGCGAGGGCTATCTCGGCGGAACGGCTGATCGTCTGGAGCTGGGCGCGGGGATAACCCCCGCCGGAACCACGGTCACGCGGCCTTCGGGCGCCCTCGATAATGCCGTGCTTTCCTTCTCGGGCGGCGGTTCTGTGACGCTTTACGGCGAATTCTCGATCAACTGGCAGTCGGGCGTCGAGGAGATCGTGTTCGATGACGAGACGGTTTGGACGCGCAGCGCCTTGCAGTCAATGTTGGCCGCGTCGGGATCCACGAGCGGCGATGACGTGATCGACGGCTTTACGACGGCCGATATTATTATTGGCGGCCTCGGCAATGACACGTTGCGCGGCGCGGGCGGCAATGACATTTACATCTACAATTCCGGCGACGGGAACGACACGATTGTCGAAGGCTATCTTGGAGGAACGGATCGACTGCAATTCGGAGCAGGCATCGCGCCGGAAGACGTGACGATCGTCCGGTCGACATCCGACGCCGACGATGCGACGCTCTTTATTGATGGCGGAGGATCTGTCTTTCTGGATGAAGAGTTCGGTTACGACACCGGCTGGGGCGTTGAATTTTTTGAGTTCGCGGGCGGCGTTGTCTGGACGAGAGCGGATTTGCAGGTCAAAATTCTCGATGGCCTTTCAACCTCCGGCAACGATGTAATCGATGGCTTTAGCTGGGCCGACATTATAACGGGCGGCCTTGGCGACGACGCGCTGCGCGGCTCTGGCGGCGACGACGACTATATTTATAATCTTGGGGACGGTCACGACTCCATTCTCGAAGGCTATCTTGGCGGCTGGACCGACCGGTTGATTTTAGGCGAAGGCATTTTACCCTCTGAAGTGAAGGTCTCCCACCCGGTTTCTGAGTGTGAGGATATCGTCCTGACTTTCTCCG
>JBFXBB010000241.1:0-4688 GCA_050183685.1 Amphiplicatus sp. | reverse complement strand
TGTGTCGTTACGGAAAGTGCAGCCCCCTCTCGAGCTAATCGAGCTACGGCGGATCGCAGAATTCTTCCCTAGCCCGGGGTATGAATTTCTTCTTGATCCTACTTATGAGCCGGAGAGAACAGAGGAACAGAAAAAAGCCGGAGTACCTGATCCTGACCCGGATAATGTTGCGGTGTTTCGCATTCTTCAAAAGTACAACCGTGTAAATCTAGTCGTTCCTGTTGACGCCCCACACATGTGGCATGCGGCCATGAATAGCAGAACCTGCGCTCTCACTGCCCTTGGCGAGCACTATCGTCGTTTAGTCAAGGAAGGCATGATCTAGTGGCAGATAAGAATACAATAGAGCTTCGCCTTACGGGCATTTTGGAAGACCTCGCCGATATCGAACATCAGCGTTGGGCCCATTGGCAACAGTACGTTCACGGCAAAGGCATGAAATTAGACGACGGATCTCTGCTGCTTCCGCCTGATTTGGTTGCGCAATGGGAGAAACAGATTTCCACCCCGTACAAGCAGTTGACCGAAAAAGAAAAGGAAAGCGACCGGGAACAGGTCCGTAAATATCTCCCCATTATCGTTCGCGCCCTTAGCTTGGGAAAACTCGACCTATAATGGGCCGCTTTGGGTAGCGTCCACTTCGCGTCCGTCCATGCGAGGAAATCGATAAAGGTTCTGATTTCATAGCAATGCTAGCTTCCGCTTTCTGTCTGTTTCTCGACTATGAGCGGACGCGCGCGCAGATCGCCGTTTCTTCCCTTCCTACCCCGACCCGGACGTCAGGCGCGCAGCTCGGCGGCCGTTGATTTCCCGACCGTCCCGTCCACTGCTGAACTGACGATTGCGGCGGCCACATCCCGGACCTGATAGGCGGCGAACCGGTCCCGGCTTGTTTCCTTCGGCGAGGGCGTCAGGACGAATTTGTCCTTTTTGAGCGCCGCGATGGTATCGAGTTTATCCATGGGGATGAGCCAGGCGGCGACGATCCGTCGGCCCTCGACAAGGACGCACAGCAGGCGCGCGGCGGGATCGGGCCGCCAGGTGGCTCTGCGGATGTTGAATTCCACCGTGCCGCCGGCGTCGACGTTGAAGCGCGCCTTGACCTGAAGCGGCGTCGCCCGGCTCGTCGCCTTGTCGTAGACAAGAAGATCGATCCCGTCGTCGTCGGCGAGCGGCCTGAACGGGGCGAGCCGGCCGTTTGAGCCGGTCATCAGCTCGATCGCCACGATGCTTTCGGCGATCGCGCCCCTCTGCGTGGCGCTCAGCGCAAATTCCTGAAAGGCTGCGACATCCGTCATGGGCCCGAGCAATGCTTGCCGGCTGCGGACAGTCAAGCGGAATGTGACTCATCGTCTGTAGATCGATCGGATGCAACCGGCGCGATGTCGCGTCATGGACGCCGTTGACCGCCTCGCCGTTAACCTTCAGCGCCTGCGCCGCGACAAGGGCTGGTCGCAGGAGGATCTCGCCGAAGAAAGCGGCCTTCACCGGACCTATGTCAGCGGCATCGAGCGCCGGAAGCGAAATCCCACTATCACGGTTGTCGACAGGCTCGCGGTCGCGCTCGGCGCGTCCATGGGGGCGCTGCTGGATGCGCCGCCGAAGAAGGGCGCTTCCCGCCCGAAGCGGGGCCGCTGACCACGGGGCAGGCGCCGCGTTAACCCTTTATCGCCCGAAATCCCCCGTCCCGCGCGGCGCCTGCCTCAACAATAACAACGACTTAGCGGTTCTCGGCGCGCTCGATTCGTTGGTATCCCGAGAGGGCTTCATGTGAATAATGGGCAGCTCCTTTGGTCAGATGAAGGAGCGACCCGTGACGAGTCTCAGCATCGAATACCGCGCCCTGTCGGCGCTGAAGCCCTACGCCAACAATCCGCGCACCCATTCGAAGGAGCAGGTCCGCCTGATCGCGAAGTCGATCGAGGCGTTCGGCTGGACAAACCCCGTCCTCATTGATGATGAGGGCGTGGTGATCGCCGGCTATGGGCGAATCGAGGCGGCAAAGCTCCTGGGGTTTGCCGAGGTTCCGACCATCCGCCTCTCTGCGATGAGCCCGGCGCAGAAGCGCGCCTATGTCATCGCCGACAACCGCCTCGCCGAGCGCGCCGGCTGGGACAGGGAGCTCCTGAAGATCGAGCTTCAGGGCCTCCTCGAAATGGATTTCGAGTTTTCGATCGAGACCATCGGCTTCGAGACGGCCGAGATCGACCTCCTCCTCGGAGAAAAGACGCTAGACGCCGATGACGACGTCCCGCCTGTCGACGACGCGCCGCCGACATCGATCGCGGGCGATCTCTGGCTCTTGGGCGAACACCGACTCTATTGCGGCGACGCCCTCGATCCGGAATCTTACGAAAAGGTTCTCGGAAACGAGAAGGCGCGCGCGGTCTTCACCGACCCGCCCTATAATGTGCGGATCGACGGCCATGTGAGCGGGCTCGGTCGCGTGCGCCATGACGAGTTCGTCATGGCTTCAGGCGAAATGAACGAGGACGAATTCGCACGGTTCCTCAAGCGGGTCTTCGACAATCTCGCGGCGTTCACCGTCGATGGCGCGATCGCCTTCGTATGCATGGACTGGCGCCATGCCCATGAGATGCTTGTCGCCGGCAGGGCGGCGTTCTCTGAGCTCAAGAACATCTGCGTCTGGAACAAGACGAATGGCGGCATGGGCTCGCTCTACCGCTCAAAGCACGAGTTCGTCTTCGTCTTCAAGAACGGCGCGGCCCCGCATATCAATAATGTCGAGCTCGGCCGGTTCGGCCGCTACCGCACCAATGTCTGGGACTATGCGGGCTCGAACAGCTTCGGCGACAGCCGGCTCGAAGACCTCGCCGATCACCCGACGGTGAAGCCCGTCGCGCTCGTCGCCGACGCGATCAAAGACGTGACGCAACGCGGCGATCTCGTGCTCGACCCGTTCTGCGGCTCGGGCTCGACCCTCATCGCCGCCGGGCGCTCGGGTCGGCGCGCCGCGGCGATCGAGCTCGATCCGAAATTCGTCGACGTCGCCATCCGCCGTTTCGAGAAGGCGACGGGCGTTTCGGCGATTCACTCAGAAAGCGGAAAGACCTTCAATGAAACCCGCAGCGACCGCGCTTTCGAGCGGGCGATGCTGTGACGAGCAAGGAGTAATAGCCATGACAGATTCGAACGACGAGACGCGCGATTACGAGGTCGGCTATGGCAAGCCGCCGCGGCGCACGCAGTTCAAGAAAGGTCAGTCGGGCAATCCGAAAGGCCGGCCGAAGGGCAAGAGGAATCTCAAGACCGACGTCCGCGAGACGCTCCAGCTCCCTGTCTCGATCACCGAGAACGGCCGCAAGCGCAAGGTCTCGACGCAAACGGCGGTTCTCCTGCGCCTGCGCGAGAAAGCGCTCCAGGCCGACGCCAAGGCGATCGACCGGATCGTCGCCCTCGCGCATGTCCACAACAACGAAGAGTTCGTCGAAGAGGCGAGCGAGGCGCTCTCGTCCGACGACGCCATGATCCTCGACCTCTTTGCGCAGCGTCTGATGCGTGATGGGCGGACCGGCGCGCCGTCGCTCGACGCCGCGCCAGAGGAATCGAACGAGGGGGCGTGCGCCCACGCGTCGGAAAGCGATTTGGAAGTAGAACCTCACGGCGACGCCCTGAACGAGGCCGAGCCCAAATCAGGTGAGACGCCGACTGAATCAATGACCGATTATGACGACGACGCCGAACGGCGCCGGGCGATCGAAGAAGCCTGGCGGCGCTCCGGCCTCGCCGACGAGGACGAGGAGGACGACGCATGGCTCAACTGAGCGCGAAAGAGGCAATGAACGCCCTCCTGCGAAGCGACCTTCTCTCCTTTATCGTCAAGGTCTTCCAGACGGTCTCGCCCGGCGACGCCTATGTCCATAACTGGCATATCGAGGCGATCGCCCATGAACTGACGCGCTGCCGGGACGGTGAGACGAGACGACTCCTCGTCACCCAGCCGCCGCGCTCTCTGAAGTCGATCTGCACCTCGGTCGCCTTCGTCGCCTGGGCGCTGGGGCGCGATCCGAAGCGGCGCTTCATCTGCGTCAGCTACAGCCAGGATCTCGCCCTCGAACTCGCCCGCCAGTTCCGCCTTGTCGTCGACAGCGACTGGTACAAGGCCCTTTTCCCGGCGATGCGCCTGAAGAAGGATTCAGGCGGCGAATGCGTCACGACCGAGGGCGGCGGCAGGCTCGCGACCTCGATCGGCGGCACGCTGACGGGCCGCGGCGCCGACTATATCGTGATCGACGATCCCCTGAAGGCCGAAGAGGCCCAGTCCCATTCGGCGCGCCGGCGCGTCATCGACTGGTATGCGGGAACCTTGACGACGCGGCTCAACGACAAACGCGACGGGCGCATCGTCATGGTCATGCAGCGCCTCCATGAAGACGATCTCGCCGGCCATGTCCTCGGCGAGAGCGGCGAGACCTGGACGCATCTCGATCTGCCGGCGATCGCCATCGAAGACGAGGAGGTCCGGATTGGCCCGAACGCCGTCCATCGCCGCAAGGCGGGCGAGGCGTTGCAAGCAAGGCGCGAGCCGCTCGACGTGATCGAGCGGATCAGGGCGGAGATCGGCTCGCTCACATTCATCGCGCAATATCAGCAGCGCCCGATCCCGATGGAGGGCAATCTCGTCAAGCGCGCCTGGCTGCAGACTTTCGAGGCGGCGCCTGAAGGGC
>JBFXBB010000240.1:0-4693 GCA_050183685.1 Amphiplicatus sp. | reverse complement strand
CATTCGTCGGCTTGTCCACTCCCCTGAAGCGCAGTTTGAGGGCCCCGACCGTCGCATCGTCGGTCAAGTGATGCGCGGCGCTTTGACGCGCCGGCGCGCGCCGGCGCGCCGCATCGAAGCAGCGCGCGGCGAGCGCCTCAGCATCCGGCATCGCCGCGCGCCACGCATTCGCCTCGACAATCGTTTCAATTCCGATCATCGTTTTTTCCGCGCCCGTTCCGCCTCGTCGCGGCGATCATAAACGTCGATGATGCGCGAGACGAGCGGATGGCGCACGACGTCGCCCGACGTAAAGCGCACGACCCTGACGCCCTCGACGCCGCTAAGAAGCGTGAGCGCGTCAGCAAGGCCCGATGTCTCGCTCGCAGGAAGGTCGGTCTGCGACGGGTCTCCCGTAACCGCCATATGCGCGCCTTCGCCGAGACGGGTCAGAAACATTTTCATTTGCGCAATCGTCGCATTTTGCGCCTCATCGAGGATGACCGCGGCGCGCGCGAGCGTGCGCCCGCGCATAAAGGCGAGCGGCGCGATTTCTATGTCGCCCGCGGCGATGCGGCGCTCTATATAATCCGCATGCATCATATCGTGGAGCGCGTCGTAAAGCGGACGCAGATAAGGATCGACTTTCTCTTTCATGTCGCCCGGAAGAAAACCGATGCGCTCGCCCGCCTCGACCGCCGGGCGAGAGAGCACGATCCGCTCGACCGCGCCCGAAAGGAGAAGCCCCGCCGCATGCGCGACGGCGAGATAGGTCTTGCCCGTTCCCGCCGGGCCGACGCCGAAGACGAGATCGCCCCCGGCAAGGGCGTCAAGATAAAGACGCTGATTCGGCGATCGCGGACCGATGAGGCGCTTCGGCGTCCTGATCGCCGGCGTTAGCGGCTCAGGCGCCGCGCCGCCCGTCTCGGCAAGGCGCGTCGCCGCCTTCACCTCCGCGTCGGTGACAAGCTCGCCGCGCTCAAGCCGGCGGTAGAGGGCGTTGAGGATCGCAATCGCCCGTGCGCGCGCGCCTTGCGCGCCCGACACCGCAAAGCGGTTGCCGCGCGGATCGATGCGGACGCCAAGCGCCTGTTCAAGCATCATGAGGTGCGAATCATGCTCGCCGGAGAGCTCAGCCGCCAGCCTGTTGTCGGCAAAAGTCACATGCTCCGTCGCATCGGGGGCATGAAGGTCGTCGTTCAACGGGATCAAGCGCTCCTTCAAGGCTTCGGCTCAAAGCGCCCCGGCGAGGGCGTTCTGCGTCGCGCCGACAATCCGGACGTCGGCAAGCGAGCCTAGCATGGAATCTGGCGCCGTCGCGTGAACGCTTTGCAAATAGGGCGAGCGGCCGACGAGCTGGCCCGGCCGCCGGCCCTTTTTCTCGAAAAGGACGGGGAGGACGCGCCCGATCTGGGCGCCGTTGAAGGCCCGGCTCTGGCGGTCGAGCAGCCCCTGCAACCGCGCCAGGCGCGCCGTCTTCTCGGTCTCGGGCGTCTGTTTCGGCATCGCGGCGGCCGGCGTTCCCGGCCGCCGGGAATATTTGAAGGAAAAGGCCGCCGCGTAGCCGATCTCCTCGACCAGGGCCAAGGTCGCCTCAAAATCCTCGTTCGTTTCGCCTGGAAAACCGACGATGAAGTCGCTCGACAAGGCGATATCGGGCCGCGCCGCGCGAATGCGGGCGACGAGGCGGCGATAATCCTCGCTCGTATGGCCTCGATTCATCGCCTTCAGCACGGCGTCGGCGCCCGCCTGAACGGGCAGATGCAGATAGGGCATGAGCTTTTCGAGGCGCCCGAGCGCGTCGATAAGATCGCGATCCATATCGCGCGGATGCGAGGTCGTGAAACGAAGCCGCTCGATCCCGTCGATCATGGCGAGCCGCCGGCAGAGCTGGCCAAGCCCCCAACCGCCTTCAGGAAGAAGCCTTATCCCGGCGCCGAGACGATCCGGCGCGCCCCGCCACGCATTGACGTTCTGGCCGAGAAGCGTGATCTCGCGGACGCCGTTTCGAACAAGCGCCTCCGCTTCGGCGACGATCGCGGCGACCGGGCGCGACACTTCCTTGCCTCGCGTATAGGGCACGACGCAAAAAGAACAGAATTTGTCGCAGCCCTCCTGAATGGTCAGAAAAGCGGTCGGAGCGCCCGCCTTCGGCGGGGCCTGGCGGGCGAGGCGGTCGAATTTTTCCTCGACGGCGAAATCGGTTTCGAGGATCTCGCCGCGATCGCGGGCGGCGCGGGCCAGCATCTCCGGCAAGCGGTGGTAAGCCTGCGGACCGAAGACGAGATCGACGACGGGCGCGCGGGCCGCGATCTCGGCGCCTTCGGCCTGCGCGACGCAGCCGGCGACGGCGATGATGAGATCCTCCCCCGCCTCCTGGCGCGCCTTTTTTACCGGCTTCAGCCTGCCGAGATCGGAATAGACTTTCTCGGCCGCCTTTTCGCGGATGTGGCAGGTGTTGAGGATAATGAGGTCGGCGTCTTCCGGCGCGCGCGCCGCCTCATAGCCGAGCGGCTTCAAAAGCCCGGCCATGCGCTCCGAATCGTAAACATTCATCTGGCACCCATAGGTGCGGATGAAGACTGATTTCGCGCCCTGTCTCATGGCGCCGGGTTATGCGTCAGCGCGCCTTCGCCGGCAAGGACGGCGAGCAAAGCCCCGCAAGGCGCAGGCCGCGCCGCAGGAGGCGCCCTGAAGGCGCAAGGTCTCGCGGGCTTGTGAGCGGAAGTGCATTGATTGCGCGCCGCCGCCGGGCGAAGCTTGGCCGGTAAGGGGGGCAAACCTTACAGACGGGGCGCACGTTGCGTTTACTCTTTCGGCCCACACATAACGCCAGCCTAGGCGTTATTCTTGTATTCCTCGCCTGGACGGGGAGCGTTCGCGCGGAGACGAGCCCGTCTCCCGTGGTCGTTGAGATGTTCCTTTCCCAATCTTGCAAGACGTCGCCGCCGGCCGCCGTCTTGGCGAGCGAACTCCAAAATCGATCCGACCTCGTTATTTTGAACTGGCATATCGACTATTGGAACATTCTCTCGAACCGCAAGCATGGGCGCTGGATCGACCCCTTCGCCAAGCCCGAATTCTCCGAGCGCCAGCGCGCATACAACCGCAAGATCCGCAATCGCGGCTCTGTTTTCACCCCACAGGCGATCATTGACGGCGAGGAGAGCGTCGTCGCATCGAAGCGCGACAAGCTCGAAACCGGAATCGCCGCGCATGCCCGAAACGCCCCGGCCCGGATCGACGTCGTCAAACGCGGCCGCAATCTTTCCATCACCATCACAAATAGCGCGGACGCCGAAGCCTTTCTCGTCCGCTTCCACAATTTCAAAGAAACGACGATCAAGGCGGGCGACAATGCAGGCCTTGTTTTCCGTGAACCGAATGTCGTCGCCGCGATGACGCGCCTCGGCGCCGTCTCGGACCGCGCGAGTTTCTCGGCGCCCGCGCCGGAGGCCGACATGGGCTGCGCCATTCTCGTGCAAAAACGCGAGCAGGGAGAAATTCTAGGCGCGCGCTATTGCCCTTAGAGCGGCGAGCGTTTTTCGATCGATCAAAACCGCCGGTCATCCTGAATCGGCGCGGGATGAGGACGCGCGGCTTGTTCAGGACGACGGCCAAAGAACCGAGAGTCGGCCGCTGGATCCGGGGTTCGAACCGCGCGCCCCCCCCGTGATGACGCAAGCAACCCCCAGAAAGCGCAGCCAATGCCGGTTCGTATAAGACCCGCTAAGCGTCTTTCTTCAGCGGCACGCCATAGAGCTCCAGTCGATGGGCGACCAGGCGATAGCCGTGCTTTTCGGCTATTTTTCTCTGCAACTCCTCGATCTCCTGACTGATGAATTCGATCACATCGCCGGATTTCAAATCGATCAAATGGTCATGATGGCTTTCCGACGCTTCCTCATACCGCGATCGCCCGTCCTGAAAATCATGGCGTTCGACGACGCCCGCATCCTCAAAAAGACGCATCGTTCGATAAACGGTCGCGATCGATATTTTCGGATCAAGCGCGGCGGCGCGGCGGTGAATCTCTTCAACGTCAGGGTGGTCGTCGGCCACCGACAGGACGCGCGCGATGACGCGCCGCTGCTCGGTCATCCGCATGCCTTTTTCGACGCAGAGCTTTTCGAGCCTTTCCATGCTCCCCTTAGTGTTAAACGAGCGTCCTCGCCGCCGCAACCCGGATCGCGGACCCGCTCACAGATCAAGCCGCATCACTTCCGCGTCGCGCCCGTCGCGATAATAGGCGCGGCGCGCGCCGACAACAACAAAGCCATGCTTGGCGTATAGAGCGCGCGCGGGTTCATTTTCCGCGCCGACTTCAAGAAAGACGGAAGACACCGCGAAGACGCGCATCCGGGCGAGCATGGCGTCAAGGAGCGCCGCGCCCGCCCCGCGCCGGCGCGCGGCGGGAAAAACGCCAAGGCTCAAAATCTCGGCTTCGTCGCCAAGACGGCGCCAGAGCGCGAAGCCTTGCGGCCCGCGCCCCTCGAACGCCAATAACGCCTCAACATAAGGGGCTGAAAGGCCCTCCTTGACGCTCGCCGGCCCCCAACTCGCCGCGCCGAAGGCCGCTGCCTCGATTGCGGCGAGCGCGTCGGCGTCTTCCGCCGCCGCCACGCGCACCCGCCAGCGGCTCACGGAGCCGTCTCGAACAGCCCTTCGAAAAGCGATTTCGCCCCGGGCTTCGCATCGGGCGGGCGCAAATAGA
>JBFXBB010000239.1:0-4707 GCA_050183685.1 Amphiplicatus sp. | reverse complement strand
CCGCGAAAAGCGCCGTCGGCTTGGGGTCCTCCGTCTTCGGATCGTCGGCAGGAAAGATCATGGATGCGCCCTTGTCCGGTGATGCCGCGCCGCCGCGCGCGCGGCGCGCCGGCCGGCGGCGCCGGAGGGAAAGGGCGCGATCTGCGCTTCCGGCCCGCAGAAGAAATAGCCCTCGACGCCTGAGGCGGCGGCAATCCGGCGCGCGCGCGCCCAGGCGTCGATGACGCTCGGCGCGGCCGCGAAGATCTCGGCCGGCGCACCCGAGGCGGCCGCTTCATCCGAGGCCAGACGAATGTCGACGGCCTCGATCCGATCGGCGATCCCCGGCGCGACCTCAGCGAAGGTCGCCCGCGCGGCCGCCGCGATCGTCGCCTTCAGCCCCGCATCCGCCTCGGCGCGAAAAGGGACGGGATGGAGGAGCGCCGAGGCGACATGCGCGCCTTCCGGCGCGAGCGAAGGATCGAAGGCGCTCGGAAAGAGCGCTTCCATGATGAGCGGCGCGGCGACCTCGCCGCGCCGCGCGGCGGCGTAAGCGCGGGCGATCGCATCCTTGTCCGGCGCATAGACGAGGCGGCGAGAAAGATTGGCCGCGCCGCGCTCGTCGCTCGGCTCGCCCCTGATCGCGAAATGGACGCGCGCCGAGGCGAAGACCGGCTTCGGCGCCGAAAGCGCCGCGGTGAATTCGATGTCGAGAAGCGACGGCCCGATGAGATCGAGAAAGGCCGCGCGCGCGGGCAGCGCATTGACGATGACGGGCGCGCGGATCTGGCCGCCCTCGCTCGTCTCGACGCCGGCCGCGCGGTCCCATTCGATGAGCGCGCGCGAAACCGAGACGGAGGGCCTGAAATCGACCTTGGCGGCCTGCGCGGCCCGGCGCAGCGCGCGCCTGACGCCGGCCGCGCCCCCTTCGGCATAGGCCGCGCCCGCCTGGAGCCCCGCGGCCTCGCCCGCCCAGCGCGCGATCAGCGCCGCAAAGCCGAAGGGCTCGCTCGGCCGGACCGCCGAGCGCAAGGCCGCCTCGGCCGAAAGGAGCGCTTTCAGATGCGGATCGGCGAAGGCGTCCTCGACGACATCCTCGACCGCGGCGGCGAGATAAAAATCGCTTACGGAGGAAATAGGCTCTGCGAGAGCAGGCGGCGCGCCGCCTTCGAGAAAGGGCCGCAGCGCGCGGGCCGCGTCGAGCGCCTGTTCGACGAATTCGGCGAAGGGTTCGGCGTCCCCGACCGCCATCGCCGCGACCGACTCGCGCGTCTTGTAGAGATCGCCCTCCATCAGCAGCGCGCCGCCGTCCGAGAAATAATAAACGCTGTCGAGCCGGCGATTGGCGAAAGCAAGGCCGTGGCGGTAAAGATCGAGCGCGCCCGCAAGCTCGGGATCCAAATGCGTGACGAGCGGCTCGCCGTCGATCGCGAAAAAGCCCGGCGCGAATTCGCGCTTTTCGTCGTCGAGCCCCGCCCCGCCGGCGCCGAGAAGAACGGTCCTGAGGCCCGCCTTGCCGAGAAGCGCGGCGGCCGCGAGCCCGTCGAGACTCGCCCCGATGACGATCGCGTCGAGCCCGCCCTCGATGCGCCCGCCGCTTTTCGGCGTTTTGCCGTCGTCATTCGCCACGAAGAAGATCCAATGCAAGCAAGACCGCCGCGCCGATCGCGTCATGACCCGGCGGCGGCGCCGGAACGGCGCCGGCCTTCAACGCGCCCCGGCGCGCGCCCGACGCCGAGACCTTCACTTCGACGCGCCTGACGCTTTCAGCCGCGCCGTTGAGGAAAGGCGCAAGCCGCTCGACGATCCGCCGGCCGAGCGCCTGGCGATCCTGCTCGCTCCAGTCGCGCGCCTCGCCTTCGGTTTCGAGAACGGACGGGCAGTACGCCGCGCGGACGAGAATGTCGTCCTTGTGATATTCGAAAGAGAGGGGCGCGCGCTCGGACAGGCGCCCTTCGAGCGCGGCGTCGCGCGCCTCGCTGAAGGCGTCGAGGGAATCGGCGAGGAAAAAGATCGCGTCCTTGTCGCCGGCCGGCGGCGCCGGCGCTTTTGCGAATTTCAGCCGGATGTCGGCGACGGCGCCGGCGCGGCGCGCGGGCGCGAGCGCTTGCGCTGCTTTCAGTCCGGCGCGCGCGGCGGCGGCCTCGCTCGCGGCCATGACATGCCGCGTCCTGACGGCGTCGCCATTTTCGAGCGCGAGAATGCGGAGCTTGTCCTCCGAAGGCTCGACGCCGAGGACGCGCATTTCGATGAAGTCGACGCCCGCGGCTTTCGCCGCCTCGGCGAGCGCCATCGACAAGGACGCGCCGCGCGCGCCCGATTTGACGCGCCAGGCGGCCGGCGCCGACAGCGAGGCGAGCGCCTGCGCCGAACCCGGCTCGTCGCCGGCAAGCCCGAAAGAGGAGAGCGCAAGGCTTGCAAGATGCGTCTTCAAATCGTCATTGTCGAAATAGTCGTCGACGAGCGCGCGCGTCGATTGGGCGAGCCGCGCGGCGAGGTCGGGCCCGTTCGCCGCGATCGCGCCGATCAGGGCCGCGCCGGCCCGCCCGCCCGCCGCGCGCGCGGCGAGAGGCGCGCCTTCCTTCCACCGAAAATCGAGATCGGCCTGAAAATCCGTCCACAAATGATGACCGGCGACGCCCTTTTCTTCGAGCGCGTCGCGCGTCTTCTGGGCGCTTTGATAGGTCGCGAGCGCGCGGCCGCCTTCAAAAAGCGAGATCTGCGCCGAGACCGGCGCGGCGTCGAGGCCAGAGTCGTGAAGATCGAGCCGGCGCCAGACGAAATCGGGAACGCCGGGCGTTGCGCCCAAGGGCGGCGCGCCGTCGCCCGCCGGAAAGATCGCGACGCGCGCGCCCTCCTTCGCCGCGCAGGCGGCGGCGGCGAGCCCGGCCGGCTCGGCCCCGATGACGACGAGATCGAAGGGACGGCGAGGCTTCATAAAGAGGGTGCAGGTCGGAGGTTGGAGGTCGCAGGAATAGAGCGGCGATCTGCTTCCTTCTTGGCGTTCCCTTTGCAACCTGCGCCCTGCATCCTGCCAACTTCAACCTGCGCCCTGCGCCCTTCAACCTTTAACCGCCGCATCATAAATCCGCTTCACATCGGCGAGGCGCTGAAGGAGCGCTTCTTCCGCTTCGTCGAAGCCGGCCGCCTCCCTTCCGGGAAAGACGGCCGCCGCCATGCGGGCCTTCAAGGCGTCGCCGGCCTTTTCAGGCGAAAACGGACCGCCGACGGCCGCCCTCGACAACTGCAAGATAGCATCGAACAATTCGAGCGCCGTTAACAGCCCCTCGGCGTCTTCGCGCGACATTGCGCCTTTTTCGCGGAGAAAAGCGAGGGTCGCGCGCGCGCCCGGCGGCGACGCTCCGTAAACGGCGCCGTGACGGAGAACAAGGAAAGCGAGCGTGAATTCGAGATCGGTGAGGCCGCCCTCGGCGAGCTTGACGTCGAAGGGGCCGCCGGCGGGCTTCGCCTCGGCGACGCGGCGGCGCATGTCGCGCACATCGGCAGCGAGCTTTTCGGGCGGCCTTTCACGGACGATGACGCGGTCGATCGCGGCGCGCATTTTCTGCGCGAGCCCCGCATCGCCCGCGACGACGCGCGCCTTCGTCAAGGCCATCTCCTCCCAGGTCCACGCGTCGCCCTCGTAATAGCGCTCAAAGGCGTCGAGACTGACCGCCCACGGACCTTTCGATCCGGTCGGACGGAGCTTCATATCGACCTCATAAAGCGCGCCTTCCTCGGTCGAGGCCGAAAGCGCCGTCAGGAAGCGCCGGACGAGGCGAAGATAATAGGTGACCGCGTCGAGCGGCTTTTTGCCGTCCGACTGCGCGCCGTCGCCCGCCTCATAGATGAAGACGAGATCGAGATCGGACGTCGACGTCATCGCGCCCGCGCCGAGCCGGCCCATCGCGATGACGGCGAGCGCGCCGTCGATCTTGCCATGCCGGCGCTCGATTTCGGCTTCGGCGACGGGAAGGAGCGCCTGTAAAACGGCGTCCGCCGTCGCCGTGAAGCGCAAGGCCGCCTCTTCGGCGCCGATAAGCCCGAGAACGAGCTGGGCCGCCGTCTCGAAGCGCGCCTCGGCCGCAAAGCGCCGGACAGCGTTGAGCTTGTCCTCATAGCGCTCGATCCGCGCGAGACGGTCCGATAGCGCGGGCAGAAGATCTTCGCCCGGCGCCGGCGTCGGCCAATGGCTTTCGAGCAGCGCCTCGATCAGGCCGCCGCGCCGGGCGAGCTCGCGCCCGAGAAAGGGCGAGATCGTCAGGAGGCGGATCAGGATGTCGAAAATCTGCGGATTGTTCGCAAAGAGCGCGAAGACCTGGACGCCGGCCGGGAGCCGGGAGACGAACTCGTCAAAGGCGACGAAGGCGGCGTCCGGATCGCTCGCCTTCGACAGGGCTTCGAGAAGGCGCGGGGCGAGCTTGGTCAAAAGCTCGCGGGCGCGCGCCGTCCGCGTCGCGCGGATCGCGCCCATATGCCAGCGCCGCACCCGCTCGCAAAGATCGACCGGGCGCTGAAAGCCGAGCTTTTCGAGCGTTTCGAGCGTGCCGCGATCATTCTCGACGCCGGTGAAAATGAGGCTCCCCTCGCCGCTCGACAGGCGCTCCTCGCGTTCGAAAAGCTCGCAAAAGCGCCGATGCGTCGCGGCGAGAACGGCAAGGAGGCGTTCCTCGAAGGCGGCGGCGCTTTTCTCGCCGAGAAAGGCGGCGAGCCGGCGCGCGCCGTCCT
>JBFXBB010000238.1:0-4747 GCA_050183685.1 Amphiplicatus sp. | reverse complement strand
TATGCCTATTCCTCGGTGACGGTGAACAATCCGTACCGCTATTCCCGGCCCCGCGCCTATGACGGGGACCGCCGAGATCGCGGACGAGATCGGGACCGTTGGCGCGACGACGGGCGGCGAAACGGCGAGCGCTGGCGGGATGGTCGAGGCGAGAGGCGCTATGACCGCCGCCGGGATGGCGGGTCCGAGGGACCCAGCGAACCACGCGGCGGCGGGCGCGGGTCCGGGGCCGCCCGACCCCCGCCCGGGCCTGACTCCGGGCCGCCGCCGGCCTCTTCGCCGCCGCCCGCCGCGGAGCCGAGCCCTCACCCCGCCCGGCGGCGCGGCCAGCCGAGGGGCAGCGCCGATCGGCCGCCCCAGGGCCGGGTTAGAGAGTATCGGAACCGGTCCGAATAGGGCGGTTGCGGGGGTCCTCGCCAGCCTGTAGAGCCTCTTTCCAGCCCCTTCGGAGAGAGCCCTCTAATGACCGCCATCGTCGATATTATTGGTCGCGAAATCCTCGACAGCCGCGGCAATCCGACGGTCGAGGTCGACGTCACCCTTGACGACGGCTCGATCGGCCGCGCGGCCGCGCCTTCGGGCGCGTCGACCGGCGCCCATGAGGCGCATGAGCTGCGCGACGGGGGCGCGCGCTATCATGGCAAGGGCGTCACCAAGGCCGTCGATGCGGTCAATGGGGAAATTTTCGACGCGCTGTCCGGCCTCGACGCCGAGAACCAGGCCGAAATCGATGAGGTTTTGATCGAACTCGACGGCGCCGCGAATAAATCGCGCCTCGGGGCGAATGCGATCCTTGGGGTCTCGCTGGCCGTGGCGAAGGCGGCTGCGGAAGCCTCGAACCTGCCGCTTTATCGCTATGTCGGCGGCGCGAATGCGCGGCTTCTTCCGGCGCCGATGATGAACATCATCAATGGCGGCGCTCATGCCGACAATCCGATCGACATTCAGGAATTCATGATCATGCCGCTTGGAGCCGAGACATTCTCCGAAGCGCTGCGCGCCGGGGCGGAGATTTTTCATACGCTCAAGAAAGCGCTGAGGGACGCCGGCCACAATACGAATGTCGGCGACGAGGGCGGTTTCGCGCCAAATCTTCGGTCTACGGAGGAAGCGCTTGGCTTCATCATGAAGGCGATCGAAAAAGCCAAGAGAAAGCCCGGCGAAGACGTCTTTATCGCGCTCGACGCCGCTTCGACCGAATTTTATCGGGACGGGCGTTATGAACTCGAAGGCGAGGGCAAGACGCTCGATTCCGCGGGCATGGTCGATTATTACGCCGACCTCATCGGTCGTTTTCCGATCGTCTCCATTGAGGACGGCATGGCGGAGGACGACTGGGAAGGCTGGCGCATGATGACGTCCGCGCTCGGCCATAAATGCCAGCTCGTCGGCGATGATCTTTTTGTGACGAATGAAAAGCGGCTCCGGGTCGGCGTCAAGAAGGGCTGCGCCAATTCAATCCTCGTAAAGGTCAATCAGATCGGCACGCTGACGGAAACGCTCGCCGCCGTCGAAACGGCGCACCGCTCGTCTTATACGGCGGTGATGTCGCATCGTTCGGGCGAGACGGAGGACACGACGATCGCCGATCTTGCTGTCGCGACAAATTGCGGGCAGATCAAAACGGGCTCGCTTGCGCGCTCGGACCGCCTTGCGAAATACAATCAGCTATTGCGGATCGAGGATGAGTTGGGCTCCGTGGCGCGCTATGCGGGCCGCTCGGTATTGTCGCGTTAATAATTTCTTAACCACAATCGATTCTGCTGAGTCGCGATCAATCGGGGCGCGTCTCATGCGGCAATTCGGCAAGTTTCTCAGAGACATAGCAGCGCCCGTCTTATTCGCCTGCTGGATCGTCTATCTCGGCTACGGCGCCGTCGCCGGGGCGTCTGGCTACCGGGTTCTTGCCGATCTCCGCGCGCAGGCTGCAATCGAACGCGACGCCCTTGAAGAGGTTCGGGCGCGGCGGCTCATTCTCGCCCAGCGGGCCGCGCTCCTTAATCCTCGCTCCCTCGATCCTGACATGATCGACGAGCGGATCAGGGCTGTCCTCGGCTACGCCGATCCCGACGACATCGTCCTGCCGCGCAAAGAGTTCGAGCGCGTGCTTGAAGAGGCCGCGGCCGGCTCGTAGATAGGTCTCTTCCGCCCCGGAGACCAGAAAATGAACGCTCAGACCAAGAAAAAGCCCGCCGCGCCGGCCGCCGCAAAAAAATCAAACCTTTCGGCGACCAAGGAAGAGCTCTTCTCTTATTATCGCGACATGCTCCTCATCCGCCGTTTTGAGGAAAGGGCAGGCCAGCTCTATGGCATGGGCGAGATCGGCGGGTTCTGCCATCTCTATATCGGCCAGGAGGCGGTCGTCGTCGGCGTCGAGGCCGTGAAGGAACAAGGCGACCAGACGATCACCGGCTATCGCGATCACGGCCACATGCTTGCCTGCGGCATGGATCCAAAGGGCGTGATGGCGGAGCTGACGGGCCGCGCCGGCGGTTACTCGAAGGGCAAGGGCGGCTCCATGCATATGTTCTCGAAGGAGGCGGCGTTTTATGGCGGCCACGGGATTGTCGGCGCGCCGATCCCGCTTGGCGCGGGGCTCGCCTTCGCCAATCGTTATCGCGGGAATAAGAGCGTCAGTCTCACTTACTTCGGCGACGGGGCGTCAAACCAGGGCCAGGTCTTCGAGGCGATGAACATGGCGCAGCTTTGGAGGCTGCCGGTCGTCTTTATTATCGAGAACAATCAATATGCGATGGGAACGAGCGTGAAGCGCTCTCACTCCGACACGCATCTTTATCGCCGCGGCGCCGCTTTCGGCGTTCCGGGCATGGAAGTCGACGGCATGGACGTCGTTGCGGTTCGCGAAGCCGCTCGCCAGGCGATCGCCCATGCGCGGGGGGGCGAGGGGCCTTATATCCTCGAAATGAAAACCTACCGCTATCGCGGTCATTCGATGTCCGATCCGGCGAAATACCGGACGCGCGAAGAAGTCGAAGACGTGCGCGAGCATAATGATCCGATCAAGCGCTGCGAGCAGCGCCTCAAGGAGGCCGGCCATGCCGATGAGGCGGCGCTCAAGGAGATCGACAAGGAAATAAAGGCGATCGTCAAAGAAGCGGCGGATTTCGCGCTCGCCAGCCCTCAGCCGGAACCGGAAGAACTCTATACGGACGTCCTCGCTTAGGGCGGCGCCGGTTTCCTCCTTCGGCGCCTTCGATATAGTCATATATGCTGCTTTGGGGGGGTATCCCTACAATCAATCTAAAATTTTTCCCGACTTATTTGCACTTTTCACGACCAATTTTCATCGTGAATTGCATGGCGCTTTTGGCGCCGTCGCCAGCGCGCCGCATGACGAGCAAAGGTTAACGCCGCGATCGGGCGCCGCCTCGACGCCGCGCGGGCCTTTACCAATATTCCTTACACTGCGTTAATTGATGCGCCCTTAGATTGGCATCCTGCAATGCGGAGAGGTCCGCGGTGCGAGAGGCGGGTGTCATGTTGCGTAAGAAATCGGTTCTTGCCGGGTCGAGAATGCGCGAGGTCGCCGTGAGATTCCGGCGCGAGCGGGACGGCAATATTGCGATCCTGTTTGCGTTCATGATCGGCGTTTTGTTCCTATTCGCCGGCGGCGCGGTCGATTTCACCCGCCAGAACACGGTCCGGGCCGATCTTGTCGAGTCGCTCGATGCGGCGGGGCTTGCGATCGCGCAGCTTGACGCGATGAACGGCCCCGCGATCCGCAATCTCAGCGACGAAGCGCGCGAGGAATATCTGAAGAACTATGGCCGGCAGTTCTTCATGAGCAATTTCCCGCATAGCGACATGATCGACCAGGAATGGGGGATCAGCAATTTCAACGTTGATTTCCTCATCACCGACATGACGATCACGCCGAAAGCGTCCGGTCGGCTGAAAACTCTTCTGCTTCCGATCGGCGAATTCCTGGTGACGGGCCACCCCGCAAATGAGTCCGCGCTCGCGCAAGTTTCGCTCGACGCCGAAACCGAGATTACGCGGAGCCGCGTCGGCAATATCGAGGTCGGCCTCGTCCTCGACATCACCGGCTCGATGGCCGGATCGAAGATCGCCGATCTGCACGACGCAGCCAAGGAGCTCGTCGATATCCTCGTCCTGCCAGACCAGTCGAACTTTTACACGAAGGTCGCGATCGCCCCTTACAGCATGGCGGTCAATGTCGGCGCATACGCCTCCGGCGCCCGCGGTTCGATCGCCGCCGGAAAATCCATCACGGACGTGACCTGGAAGGACGGAACGGCGAAGACCATCACCAACGCTGCATGGAAAAGCGGGTCCGCAAAGTCGATCAGCAATGTCGAAACGCTTGATCCAGTCAGGGTGACAGCGAGCAATCACGGCTTTTCCAATGGCGATAAAATTTGGATTCAGGACGTGGTTAGCAGCGGCTCTGGCTCCAAAAAGCTCTCAAATAAGATCAATGACGACACCTACACCGTGACCAGCGTTTCCGGGAGCACGTTCCGGCTTTCGGGCGTCGACGGCACGGGCTGGAACGGAACCTATTCGAGCGGCGGCACGGCGCAGAAATGCGCCACCACGTCTTGCGAGATTGTCGTCACTGCGAATTCACACGGCCTTTCGACCGGCGATTACGCTTATGTCACGGGCGTCAGCGGCATGACGCAAATCAACGGCAATATCTATCAGGTGACAAAACTCGACAGCAACAATGTCATCTTGAACGGAGCGGTGGGCACGTCTTACA